>JBLMVT010000296.1:0-11732 GCA_050256835.1 Betaproteobacteria bacterium
CAGCGGCAGGTAGCCCGACAGGCCGGCCAGTCCCGCCAGCCGCTCGCCGTGGCGCAGCCCGGTCATGAGCGTCACCGCGCAGCCCTGCGAGAAGCCCGCCAGCACGATGCGCGAGGGACTCACGCCGCGCTCGCGCTCGCGCGCGATCAGCGCCTCGACCAGCGCCCGAGCCGCGCGCAGGCCGGCCTCGTCCTCGCGGCGCAGCGCCTCGGTGCCGAGGATGTCGTACCAGGCGCGCATGACGTAGCCGCCGTTGATCGTCACCGGCCGCGCCGGCGCGTGCGGGAAGACCCAGCGTACCGGGCCGACCGGACGCAGGTCGATCTCCTCGGCGAAGGGCACGAAGTCGCTGCCGTCGGCGCCCAGGCCGTGCAGCACGATCAGGCTGGCGACCGGATTGGCGCCGGTGTCGATGTCGATGGTGTCGAGCGGGACCATGCGCCGCAGTCTAAGCGGTCGGGCTGCGCGCGCGCCGCGCGGCTACTGCATCAGCGGCGGCTCCTCGTGCACGGCAATGCGGGAGTCCACGGCCTCCTGGGGCCCCGCGGCGCCCAGCCAGTCGCCGAACAGCCGGTGGCAGATCGTCTGCAGCGGGGTCGACACGCCGGGGTGGCGCGCCAGCAGCGCCAGGTTGCGGGCGATCTTCTGCGCGGCGCCGAGGTGCCGGGTGCGCGCGTAGTAGCTCATCAGGGCCAGCGTGCCGCCGATCAGCGGCTCGGGCGAGGGCTGTGCGGCGCGGCGCTCCTGTCGTGTCGCTTGCATGGTGGGCCTTTCTCGGGATCGTTCGTTTCGATGCCCGGTTCAGGCAAGCGCCATACCGCGGCCGGGGGCGCGGTCTTCCGGCACGCGCCCTGCACTACAGCGTGAAGGCGTAGTCGACGACCAGCGGGGCGTGGTCCGAGAAGCGCTCGGCCCTGTAAACCTCGACGCGCCGCGCCTTGGCGGCGAGCGCCGGCGTGGCCAGCTGGTAGTCGATGCGCCAGCCGACGTTGTTGGCGCGCGCCTGGCCGCGGTTGCTCCACCAGGTGTAGGCCTCGCCGGTGTCCTCGGGCCGCAGCTTGCGGTGCACGTCGACCAGCCCGAGCTCGTCGAGCGAGCGCGTCATCCAGGCACGCTCGGCAGGCAGGAATCCGCTGTTGCGCTGGTTGCTGCGCCAATTCTTCAGGTCGATCTCGCGATGCGCGATGTTGATGTCGCCGACCAGGATGAACTCGCGCTCGGCGGTCAGCCGCTGCAGATGCGGCCAGAAGGCGTCGAGGAAGCGGTACTTGGCCTGCTGGCGGTGCTCGCCCGCCGACCCGCTAGGGAAGTAGCAGCTGATGATCGACAGGCGCCGGCGCGGCGTGTCGAAGCGCGCCTCGACGTAGCGGCCCTCGGCATCGAACTCGGGCGCCCCGAAGCCGCAGCGCACTTCGCTCGGCAGCCTGCGCGCGTACAGCCCGACGCCCGAGTAGCCCTTCTTCTCGGCCAGGTGGAAGTGGCCCTTCAGCCGGCCGAGGTGCTCGAAGCGGCCGGCGAGGTCGCCGGCCTGCGCCTTCAGCTCCTGCACGCCCATACAATCGGCGCCCACCTTCTCGGCCCACGGCAGCAGGCCCTTGGCCGCCGCCGAGCGGATGCCGTTGAGGTTGATCGACACCAGACGGAACACACCGGCCCTCCATGACGACTGCGCACGACGCCGCCCTCGGCCAGGAGTTCGTCGAGTTCTCGCTCGCCGCCGGCGTGCTGCGCTTCGGGGAATTCCGGACCAAGGCGGGGCGGCTGTCGCCGTACTTCTTCAACGCCGGCCTGTTCGACGACGGCGCCAAGCTGGGCCGCCTCGCGCAATTCTATGCACGCCGCTTGGTGCGGGCCGCCGACCACGAGGGCCTGGCGTTCGACATGCTGTTCGGTCCGGCCTACAAGGGCATCACGCTGGCGGCAGCGGTGGCGATCGAGCTCGCGCGGCTCGGCCGCAACCTGCCGTTCGCCTACAACCGCAAGGAGGCAAAAGATCACGGCGAGGGCGGAAACCTGATCGGGGCGCCGGTCAAGGGCCGGGTGCTGATCGTCGATGATGTGATCTCGGCCGGCACCTCGGTGCGCGAATCAATCGGCCTGATCCGGGCCGCCGGCGCCACCCCCGCGGGAGTGGCGATCGCGCTGGATCCGCAGGAGCGCGCGACCGCGGACGACGGCGCCGAAATCGCCTCGTCGGCCGTGCAGTACGTGCAGCGCGAGCTCGCGCTGCCGGTGGCGGCGATCGCCACGCTCGAGGACCTGCTCGGCTTCCTCGCCTCGCGCAGCGACGCGGGGCTGGCCGCGCACCACGAGCGGGTGCTCGCCTATCGTCGACGTTACGGAGTCTGAATGCGCGCTTGCCACCGATCGCTGGTTGCCCTGCGCCGCGCGGCACGCGTGGCGGGCGGTCTGCTGATCGCCGGCGCCTGTGCGCACGCCGCCGCGCTGGCCGCGCCCGGTGCCGACCTGATCTACACGTGCACCGACGCCAGCGGACGCAGGCTGACCGCCGACCGCCTGATCGCCGACTGCGTCGGCCGCGAACAGCGCGTGCTGGCGCGCGACGGCTCGCTGGTGCGCATCATCCCGCCGACGCTGACCGCGACCGAGCGCGCCCAGGTCGAGGCGCGCGAGCAGCGCCGAGCCGCCGAGCGCGAGCGGCTGGCCGAGCTGGCGCGCCGCGACCGCAGCCTGCTGCAGCGCTATCCGAACGAGGCCGCCCACGCCAAGGCGCGCGAGAGCGCGCTGGAGCCGGCGCGGGTCGGCATGCGCGCCTCCGAGGAGCGCGTCAAGGAGCTGAAGGCCGAACGCAAGCCGCTCGAACAGGACGCCGAGTTCTACGTCGGCAAGCCGATGCCGGCCGCGCTCAAGCAGAAGATCGACGCCAACGACGCCGCGCTAGAAGCGCAGCGCGTGTTCATCGCCAACCAGCAGGCCGAGATCGCGCGCATCGACGCGACCTACGACGCCGAGCTGGCGCGGCTGAAGAAGCTGTGGGCGGGCGCGGTGCCGGGCACCCTGGGGCCGATCGAGACGGCTGCCGCCGCCGCTCCGGCTCCGAAGCGCTGAGCCCCTTCAGCGCCCCAGCTTGCGCCTGAGCAGCTCGCCGAGCTGCGCCGGGTTGGCCTTGCCCTGCATCGCCTTCATCGCCTGGCCGACCAGCGCGTTGAAGGCCTTGTCCTTGCCGGCGCGGTATTCCTCGACCGACTTCGCGTTGGCCGCGATCACGGCGTCGACCACCGCCTCGAGCGCGCCGGCATCGCTGACCTGCCGCAGGCCGAGCCGCTCGATCAGCACGTCGACGTCGTCACCCTCGCCGGACCACAGTGCGTCGAACACGCGGCGCGCGGCGTTGTTCGAGATCGTGCCGTCGCCGATGCGCCGCACCAGCTGCGCCAGCGTCGCCGCCGGCAGCGGGCTCGCCTCGATGTCGCGGCCCTCGGCGTTGAGCCGGCGCGACACCTCGCCCATCAGCCAGTTGGCGACCAGCTTGGGCTGGCCGCTGGCGCGTGCCGCGGCCTCGAAGCAGGCGGCCATCGCGCGGGCCTGCGTCATCATCGCCGCGTCATGGGCGGGCAACGCGTAGTCGCGCTCGAAGCGCTCGGCCATCGCCTGCGGCAGCTCGGGCAGGGCTGCGCGAACGCGCTCGACCCATTCGGCCGGGATGACCAGCGGCGGCAGGTCGGGGTCGGGGAAGTAGCGGTAGTCGTGCGCGTCTTCCTTGCTGCGCATGGCGCGCGTCTGGCCGCTGGCCGGGTCGAACAGCACCGTGGCCTGCTCGACCGCGCCGGCGTCCTCGAGCAGGTCGATCTGCCATTGGACCTCGTAGTCGATCGCCTGCTGCAGGAAGCGGAAGCTGTTCAGGTTCTTGATCTCGCGGCGCGTGCCGAACGGCGCGCCGCGCCGGCGCACCGACACGTTGGCATCGCAGCGGAAGCTGCCTTCCTGCATGTTGCCGTCGCAGATGCCCAGCCAGACCACCAGCGCGTGCAGCGCGCGCGCGTACTCGACCGCCTCGGCGGAAGAGCGCATGTCGGGCTCGGAGACGATCTCCAGCAGCGGCGTGCCGGCGCGATTGAGGTCGATGCCCGTCATCCCCGCGAAGGCATCGTGCAGCGACTTGCCGGCGTCCTCCTCGAGGTGGGCGCGTGTCAGCCGCACGCTGCGCCTCTCGTCGCCGAGGTAGAACTCGACGCGCCCGCCCTGCACCACCGGCGTCTCGTACTGGCTGATCTGGTAGCCCTTGGGCAGGTCGGGATAGAAGTAGTTCTTGCGCGCGAAGATCGACTGCGCGGCGACGCTGCCGTGCACCGCCAGGCCGAAGCGGATGGCACGCTCGACGGCGCCGCGGTTGGCCACCGGCAACGTGCCCGGCAGCGCGAGGTCGACCGCCGACGCCTGCGTGTTCGGGTCGGCGCCGAAGCGGGTCGACACGCCGCTGAACATCTTCGACTGCGTGGAGAGCTGGGCGTGCGTCTCGAGGCCGATCACGACCTCGTAGCCGCGCACGAGCGGAGCGGTGGTGATCGGCATGGTCAGCACCCGGGCGGCACGCGCTCGTGCCAGTCGCTTGCCTGCTGGAAGGCGTGCGCCGCGTGCAGCAGCGTCGCCTCGTCGAAATAGTTGCCGATCAGCTGCAGGCCGACCGGCAGGCCGCCTTCGCCGAAGCCGGCGGGAAGGCTCATGCCGGGCAGGCCGGCCAGGCTCGCCGGCAACGTGAAGATGTCCGCCAGGTAGCGCGCGACCGGGTCGTCGCCCTGCGCGCCGATCGGCCAGGCCACGGTCGGCGCGACCGGGCCGGCGATCAGGTCGCACTGGCCGAAGCAGGCCTGGAAGTCGTCGGCGATCATGCGCCGCAGCCGCTGCGCCTGCAGGTAGTAGGCGTCGTAGTAGCCGTGGCTGAGCACGTAGGTGCCGATCATGATGCGGCGCTTCACCTCGGGCCCGAAGCCCTCGGCGCGCGTCTTCTTGTACATGTCGAGCAGGTCGGCGTAGTGTGTCGCGCGATGGCCGAACTTGACGCCGTCGAAGCGCGACAGGTTCGAGCTGGCCTCGGCCGGGGCGATGATGTAGTAGACGGGGATCGACAGCTCGGTGCGCGGCAGGCTGACCTCGACCAGCGTCGCGCCGATGCGCTCGAACACCGCAAGCGCGGCGCGCAGCGCGCCGTCGACGTCGGCAGCCAGCGCGGCGGGAAAGAACTCGCGCGGCAGGCCGATGCGCAGGCCCGCCAGCGGTCGCGAGGCGGTGGCGCCGGCGCGCGCCCGGCCGAGCACAGCGACGAAGTCCTCGGCGGGCCGCTCGGCGCTGGTCGCATCGCGTTCATCGAAGCCGCCCATCGCCGACAGCAGCAGCGCGCAGTCCTCGGCCGAGCGCGCCAGCGGACCGGCCTGGTCGAGGCTGGAGGCGAAGGCGATCATCCCGTAGCGCGAGCAACGGCCGTAGGTCGGCTTGATGCCGGTGACGCCGGAGAAGCTCGCCGGCTGGCGGATCGACCCGCCGGTGTCGGTGCCGGTCGCCGCGGGCAGCAGCCGCGCCGCGACGGCCGTCGCCGACCCGCCCGACGAGCCGCCGGGCACGCGCGTCGTGTCCCAGGGGTTGCGGGTCGGGCCGAACGCCGAGTTGTCGGTGCCCGAACCCATGGCGAATTCGTCGCAGTTGAGCTTGCCCAGCGTCACGCAGCCGGCCTCGGCGAGCCGCGCCACGACCGTGGCGTCGAACGGGCTGCGGTAGCCGGCGAGCATCTTCGAGCCCGCGGTGGTCGGCAGGTCGCGCGTGACGAAGATGTCCTTGTGCCCGATCGGAATGCCGAGCAGCGGTGCCGACTCGCCGCGCGAGCGGCGCGCGTCGGCCGCGCGCGCCTGCGCCAGGGCCAGCGTCTCGTCGACGCACAGGAAGGCGCCGAGATGTTCGCGGCTCGCAATTCGTGCAAGCAAGTGCGTCGCCAGCTCGACGGCCGACAGCTCGCGCGCGGCCAGCGCGCGCGACAGCTCGGCCACGCTCTGCAGGTGCGGCTGGCTCATTCGATGACCCGCGGCACGAGGTACAGGCCGCCCTCGACCTGCGGCGCGCTGCGCTGGTTGGCCGCGCGGTCGGGCGTCTCGCTCACCGCGTCGTCTCGCAGCCGCAGCGCCACCTGCTGCACGGCCGACAGCGGCGTGTACAGCGGCTCGACGTCGCCGCAGTCGACCGCGCTCATGCGCTCGACGATGGAGAAGAAGTCGTTGAGCTGGGCCAGCATCGCCGCCGCTTCGTCGGCGCGCAGCTCGAGCCGCGCCAGATGGGCGATGCGGCTCACGTCGGCAGGGGTCAGGGGCATCTCAAGGGCCGCCGGCGCGTGGCGCGGCGCAGTTCGGCAAGGGTGAAACGCGAGGGGGATCGGGTATTATCTTCGGTTATCCAACAGACCTCGGGGCAGCGGTCCACGGTGCAGTCTTCGCGTCACCCGAGGCGTTCGTCGGTCCAGTAGCCACAGTGCGCGCGGCAGGCCGCTTTGGGCGGCCTGCTCGTCCAGTGCTGTGTTCACAACAACGTCGTCGCGCGCGTCCCGACCCACGCCACCGTTCGCACCCCGCCCGCACATGTTCGCATCGCTACGTCGCTACTTCTCGACGGACCTCGCCATCGACCTCGGCACCGCCAACACGCTGATCTACGTGCGTGGCAAGGGCATCGTGCTCGACGAGCCGTCGGTCGTCGCCATCCGCCACGAGGGCGGGCCCAACGGCAAGAAGACGATCCAGGCGGTCGGCGCCGAGGCCAAGGCGATGCTCGGCAAGGTGCCCGGCAACATCGAGGCGATCCGGCCGATGAAGGACGGCGTCATTGCC
Source organism: Betaproteobacteria bacterium (assembly GCA_050256835.1). Lineage (GTDB taxonomy): Bacteria > Pseudomonadota > Gammaproteobacteria > Burkholderiales > Burkholderiaceae_C > JAMHWF01. Next base: position 6,831 of record JBLMVT010000296.1, read on the forward strand.
GACTTCACCGTCACCGAGCAGATGCTCAAGCAGTTCATCAAGATGGTCCATCCGCGCTCGATGCTCAAGCCGAGCCCGCGGATCATCATCTGCGTGCCCTGCGGCTCGACGCAGGTCGAGCGGCGCGCCATTCGCGAGTCGGCGCTCGGCGCCGGGGCCAGCGAGGTCTACCTGATCGAGGAGCCCATGGCCGCGGCGATCGGCGCCGGCCTGCCGGTGTCCGAGGCCTCGGGCTCGATGGTGGTCGACATCGGTGGCGGCACCACCGAGGTCGGCGTCATCAGCCTCGGCGGCATGGTCTACAAGGGCTCGATCCGCGTCGGAGGCGACAAGTTCGACGAGTCCGTCATCAACTACATCCGCCGCAACTACGGCATGCTGATCGGCGAGCCGACCGCCGAGCAGATCAAGAAGACCATCGGCTCGGCCTTCCCCGGCTCGGAGGTGCGCGAGATCGAGGTCAAGGGCCGCAACCTCTCCGAGGGCGTGCCGCGCAGCTTCACCATCAGCTCCAACGAGATCCTGGAGGCGTTGACCGACCCGCTGAACCAGATGGTCTCGGCGGTGAAGAACGCGCTCGAGCAGACCCCGCCCGAGCTCGGCGCCGACATCGCCGAGCGCGGCATGATGCTGACCGGCGGCGGCGCGCTGCTGCGCGACCTCGACCGGCTGCTGGCCGAGGAGACCGGCCTGCCGGTGCTCGTCGCCGAGGACCCGCTGACCTGCGTCGTGCGCGGCTGCGGCATGGCGCTCGAGCGCATGGAGCGGCTGGGCAGCATCTTCACGTCGGAATAGTGGGCCCCGCGATGCTCTGGCTGCCGCGCCCGGCCGCGGCTGCGCATTAATCGGCCTTTGCGTCGCTCCGCGGCGCTGCGGGCGGGTCGCGGCGAAGTACGCTTCGGTTTTGCCCGGCCCGTCAGCGGTTTGAATCGGCCCGATGCGCAGTCCCCTTGCGTCCCTGCTTGTCTGATCGACGGCGACCATGCCCCTCGGCACCTTCGATCGCACGCCCCCGCCGTTCTTCCGCCAGGGGCCGTCGGCGCTGACCAAGCTGGCCTTCTTCTCGGCGCTGGCGCTGTTCCTGATGGCGGCCGACACGCGCTTTGCCGCCGTGAAGGCGCTGCGCGCCGGGCTGGCCACTGCCCTGGCGCCGGTCGAGCGCGCGCTGCTGGTTCCCGTCGACCTCTGGCGCGGGGCCGGCGTCTACCTCGCCGGCCTGCAGCATGCGATCGTGTCCGAGGACGCGGCCCGCGCCGCGCTGGCGCTCCAGGCCGAGCGTGCGACCCGCGCCGACGCCCTGCAGCAGGAGAACACGCGCTTGCGCGGCCTGCTCGAGCTGCGCGAGCGCCTGCAGGTCCGATCGCTGGCCGCCGAGACGCTGTACGAGGCGAGTGATGCCTACTCGCGCAAGGTCATCATCAACCGCGGCAGCGCACAGGGCGTCGTCGCCGGCTCGCCGGTGATCAACGAGGTCGGTGTGCTCGGCCAGGTGACGCGCGTCTACCCGCTGTCGTCCGAGGTCACGCTGCTGACCGACAAGGACGCCGCCATCCCGGTGCTCAACACCCGCACCCAGCAGCGCAGCATCGCCTACGGGCTGGCCGGCGGCGCCGGCATGGAGCTGCGCTTCGTCTCCGCCAACGCCGACGTCCAGGTCGGCGACGCGCTGACCACCTCGGGCGTCGACGCCGTCTATCCGCCCGGCGTGCCGGTGGCGACGGTGGCGAGCGTCGAGCGCAAGTCCGACGCCGGCTTCGCCCGCATCGGCCTCAGGCTGGTCGCCGCACCCGACGGCGTGCGCCACGTGCTCGTGCTCGAGCCGCTCGGCGTTCAGCTGCCGCCGCGCCCCGAGCCGGCGCCCGCCGCCGCGCCTGCCGCCCCCGCCAGGAAGGCGCGCGAGGCGAAGCACGCTGGCGGCAAGGAGGCGCCATGATCATGCCGCGCGCCGAGCGCGAGCTGCTGCTGCCCGCGAACCCGGCGTTCATCTGGTTCACGCTGTTCGTGGCACTGGCGCTGAACATGGTGCCGCTGGGCCGCCACCCCGCGCTGCCCGACCTGCTGGCGCTGACGATCGCGTTCTGGGCCGTCCACCAGCCGTTGCGCGTGGGCGTCGGCATCGCGTTCCTGTTCGGCCTGGCGATGGACGTGCACGACGCCGCGCTGCTCGGCCAGCACGCGCTGGCCTACACGCTGCTCGGCTTCTTCGCCATCACCGTCCACCGCCGGCTGCTTTGGTTCCCGGTGCCGTCGCAGGCGCTGCAGGTGCTGCCGCTGTTCGCTGCGGCGCACGCGGTGTCGATGATCGTGCGGCTGCTCGCCGGCGGCATGTTCCCGGGCTGGCAGCTCGTGTTCGCGCCGCTGGTCGAGGCGGCGCTGTGGCCGGTCGCCTCGGTGCTGCTGCTCGCGCCGCAGCGCCGCCCGCCCGACCCCGACGAGAACCGGCCGCTGTGACGGACCACCCCCGAAGCGCCTTCGGCGCCTCCCCCTCGAGGGGGCGCTGCCAGCGGACCGGCGAAGCCGGATCCGCGGCAGCCGCTGGGTTCGTTCGGTCCATGCGTGACGGGTTGGCGCCAGCGAAATGACCGAGTTGCGCAACCTCGAACTGGAACTGGAGCGCTTCCGCTCGCGCGTGCTGGTCGCGGCCGGCTTCGTGCTGTTCGCGTTCGCCCTGCTCGGTGCGCGGCTGGTCTGGCTGCAGGTCTACCGCCACGACGAGCTGCAGACGCAGGCCGAGAACAACCGCATCGCGGTGGTGCCGATCGTTCCCAACCGCGGGCTGATCGTCGACCGCAACGGCATCGTGCTGGCCAACAACTACTCGGCCTACACGCTCGAGATCACGACCTCGAAGGTGGCCAACCTGGAGGCGACGATCGACGCGCTGGCGCAGGTGGTCGAGATCGCGCCGCGCGACCGGCGGCGCTTTCGCAAGCTGATGGAGGATTCCAAGAGCTTCGAGGCGCTGCCGATCCGCACCAAGCTGACCGACGAGGAGGTCGCCCGTTTCACCGCCCAGCGCTACCGCTTCCCCGGCGTCGAGGTGAAGGCGCGGCTGTTCCGCCACTACCCGTTCGGCGAGCTGGCCAGCCACGTGCTGGGCTACATCGGCCGCATCAACCAGAAGGAGAAGGAGGCGATCGACGAGCAGCCCGACGAGGTGGTCGCCAACTACCGCGGCACCGACTACATCGGCAAGCTCGGCATCGAGCAGAGCTACGAATCCGAGCTGCACGGCACGACCGGCTTCGAGGAGGTGGAGACCGCGGCCAGCGGGCGTGCCGTGCGCCAGTTGAAGAGCAGCCCGCCGACGGCCGGCAACACCATCGAGCTGTCGATCGACATCCGGCTGCAGCAGATGGTCGAGGAGCTGTACGGCGAGCGGCGCGGCGCGCTGGTGGCGATCGACCCGCGCTCGGGCGAGGTGCTCGCCTTCGTGAGCAAGCCGACCTTCGACCCCAACCTGTTCGTCGACGGCATCGACGCCGACTCGTGGAAGGAGCTCAACGAGTCGATCGACAAGCCGCTGCTCAACCGCGCGCTGCGCGGCACCTACCCGCCGGGCTCGACCTACAAGCCCTACATGGCGTTGGCCGGGCTCGAGACCGGCAAGCGCACGCCGGGTCAGACGATCTACGACCCGGGCTACTTCTGGTTCGGCAACCACAAGTTCCGCGACGACAAGGAAGGCGGTCACGGCTCGGTGGACATGTACAAGTCGATCGTCGCCTCGTGCGACACCTACTACTACATGCTGGCCAACGACCTCGGCGTCGACACGATGGCCGCGCACATGAAGCGCTTCGGCTTCGGCCAGATCACCGGCATCGACATCGAGGGCGAGGTGCGCGGCCTGCTGCCGTCGACCGACTGGAAGCGCCACGCCTACCGCAAGGCGGAGCAGCAGAGGTGGTACGCCGGCGAAACGATCTCGCTGGGCATCGGCCAGGGCTACAACGCCTTCACCGTGCTGCAGATGGCCGACGCGATGGCCACGCTGTCGTCGGGCGGCCTGCGCTACAGGCCGCACCTGGTGCGCGAGGTGGTCGACATCGCCGACGGCAGCAAGCGCAGGATTGCCGCCGAGCCGCTGCCGCCGGTCGAGATCAAGCCCGAGCACCTGGCGGTGATCCGCAACGCCATGGTCGGCGTCAACAAGGAGGGCACCTCGGCGGCGGCGTTCCGCGGCGCCGAGTACGTCTCCGGCGGCAAGACCGGCACGGCGCAGGTCGTCGGGCTGAAGGCCGACGAGAAGTACAGCGCCTCGAAGATCGCCGAGCACCTGCGCGACCACGCCCTGTTCATCGCCTACGCGCCGGCCGACGAGCCGCGCATCGCGGTCGCGCTGGTGGTCGAGAACGCCGGCTTCGGCGCGCAGTCGGCAGCGCCGATCGCGCGCCGGGTATTCGACTACTGGCTGCTGCAGCGCTACCCGACGCCCGAGGATATCGCGGCCGTGCAGCAGGGTCAGGCGACGGCGCCGGTGAAGCCGCCGCTGCCGATCGATGCTGCCGCCTCGGCGGTGCTGCCGCATCTCGCGGCCGCCTCCGACGCGGTGGTCGTTCCGGCGCAGGCCGGAATCCAGCAGACGTCGCTCGGTCCCCGCCCGAGCGGGGACAACAGGGGTGCGAGATGAGCGCGGTGATCGACCGCCCGAGCCTTTGGCAGCGCATCGCGCCGGTCTTCATCGGCTTCGACGCGACGCTGGCCTTCGCTGCGCTGCTGCTCGCCGGCGCCGGGCTGGTGACGATGTACTCGGCCGGCTACGACTTCGGCAACCGCTTCGCCGAGCACGGCCGCAACATGCTGATCGCCTTCGGCATCCTGTTCCTCGTCGCGCAGATCCCGCCGCAGCGGCTGGCCGCGCTGGCGGTGCCGCTGTACACGATCGGGCTGGCGCTGCTG
>JBLMVT010000297.1:0-2668 GCA_050256835.1 Betaproteobacteria bacterium
GCCAGGGCAGGCCGAGCAGCGCGTGCGCGGCCGGCGTCGCCAGCGCGATCGTCAGCACCATGCCCGGCCCGGCCAGCCGCAGCGCCTCGCGCCACGCCAGCCAGGTCGGCGGCACGCGCAACCGCACGCCGATCGCGAACAGCGAGATCAGCACCGCCCATTCGGCGATCGTCGCCAGCGGCGCCGACTGCGCCTGCGGGTCGGCGCCCGCCAGCGGCGTGCCGGCCGCCGCCGCGGCCCAGCCGACCACCAGGTAGACCAGCGCCGACGACAGCGGCAGCCGCTCGATCGGCGCCTGCGCCAGCGCCGTCGCCACCAGCACCAGGCCGATCAGCAGGAGGGTTGCGTTGTGCATGTTGCTGGAGCGCCGGGGTGCGGGCCGGTGAGGGCAAGCGCGGTGCCGCGAGCGCATCTTCTGCCGCGCGCGCTGAACTTCTTGCCGACGAGCGCGCCGCGCGGCGGGGTGTCAGAAAGGCACACGGATTGCCTTCAAAGCCGCAGAAGTCAGCCCGCCCCGCCTCCCACCATGCCGTCGTCTCCCCTGCGCATCGCGCTCATCAGTGAACACGCGTCGCCGCTGGCGACCCTCGGTGGCGTCGATGCCGGCGGGCAGAACATCTACGTCGCGCACGTCGCGCGAGCGCTGGCGCGCGCCGGCCACCACGTCGACGTGTTCACGCGCCGCGACGAAGGCGCGCTGCCGCCGGTGGTCGACGTGCGACCCGGCGTGCGCGTCATGCACATCCCCGCCGGCCCGCCGCGCTTCGTGCCCAAGGAGCAGCTGCTGCCCCACATGGGCGAGTTCACGCACGCCGCGCAACGGCTGTTCGCAGCCAGCGTCCCCTACGATGCGATCCACGCCAACTTCTTCATGTCGGGGCTGGTCGGCCTGCGGCTGCAGGAGCGCTTCGGCGTGCCGCTGGTGATGACCTTCCACGCCCTCGGCCTGGTGCGCCGCGAGTACCAGGGCGCGGCCGACGCATTTCCGGCCGCGCGCATCGACATCGAGCGGCGCATCGTGCGCCAGGCCGACAGCCTGATCGCCGAATGCCCGCAGGACAAGTCCGACCTGATGCGGCTGTACGGCGCCAGCGCGGCGCGCATCGCCGTCGTGCCTTGCGGCGTCGATCGCGAGGAGTTCGCGCCCGGCGAGCGCGCGCCGGCGCGCCGGCGCCTGGGGCTGGCGGACGACGAGTTCGTCGTGCTGCAGCTCGGCCGCCTGGTGCCGCGCAAGGGCATCGACAACGTGATCCGCGCCGTCGCGCGGCTCGACCGCGCGCTGAACGCGCGGCTGCTCGTCGTCGGCGGCGACGCGCCCGAGCCCGACGAGCGCGCCACGCCCGAGATCGGCCGCCTGCGCGCGATCGCCGCGCAGTGCGGCATCGCCGACCGCGTGAGCTTCACTGGCCAGCGCCAGCGCCACCAGCTGCGCGACTGCTATCTGGCCGCCGACGTGTTCGTGACGACGCCGTGGTACGAGCCGTTCGGCATCACGCCGCTGGAGGCGATGGCCTGCGGCACGCCGGTGATCGGCAGCGCGGTCGGCGGCATCAAGCACTCGGTGCTCGACGGCGTGACCGGCTTCCTGGTGCCACCCGAAGACCCGCCGGCGCTGGCCGAGCGGCTGGTGCAGCTGCACGCCAGCCCGCTGCTGCGCCAGGCGATGGGCCACGCCGGAGTGCGCCGCGTGCGCTCGCTGTTCACCTGGGACCGCATTGCCACCGAGTTGGCCTGCATCTACCAGGCGGTGCGCCGGCCGCTGTTCGCCGCGGCGCCCGCCGGCCGGCTGCGGCTGGTCGCGCGCGCCGGCGTCACGCTTCCCGACACGCGCCAACAGGCAGGAGCCCATTGATGACCCAACCACCCCCGGATCCGTCCCTCGCACGGCGTGTCGCGCTCGTCACCGGTGCCGGCAGCGGCCTGGGCGCGGCGATCGCGCGCGCCCTGTGCGAGGCCGGGATGCGCGTCGCGCTCGCCGACCTGACCGAGCCGCGCGCCGCACGCGTGGCGCGCGAGATCGACGCGCAGGGCGACGCCACGCTGGCGCTGGCCTGTGACGTGTCGCGGCCCGAGGATGCCGAAGCGGCCGTGGCGCGAACGCTCGAGCGCTTCGGCGGACTCGACGTTCTGGTCAACAACGCCGGCACCGACGTGACGATCGACCTCGAGCACCTGTCGGTGGCCGACTGGGACCGCGTGCTCGGCACCAACCTGCGCGGTCCGTTCCTGATGTCGAAGGCGGCGCTGGCCGCGCTCAAGCGCGGCGACGCGGGGCGCGGCGGCCACATCGTCAACATCGCATCGACCGCGGCGCGGCGCGCCTGGCCCAACGCCAGCGCCTACCACGCGAGCAAGTGGGGCCTGGTCGGCCTGTCGCAGGCGCTGTACGCCGAGCTGCGCGGCGCCGGCGTGCGCGTCAGCAGCGTCGTCGTCGGCGGCATGCGCACGCCATTCCTGCTCGATCGCTTCAAGGACCTCGACCCGTCGAAGCTGCAGGACCCGGCCAACGTCGCGCGCGCGGTGCGCTTCGTGCTGACGATGCCGCGCGAGTCGATCGTGCCCGAGATCTCGGTGCTGCCGCTCGAGGAGTCGTCGTGGGCGTGACGCGTGCGCGCGCGCCGCGGCCAGGGGTGGTCATCGACAAGGAGGGCACGCTGAGGGAGGACGT
>JBLMVT010000298.1:0-4322 GCA_050256835.1 Betaproteobacteria bacterium
GCGACGCCGGCGGTCGCCATGCCGACGATGCGCGCGCGCGGCGTCAGCCCGTGGCGCGCCGCCGCGGCCTCGCTGGCGACGAGCAGCGCGCAGGCGCCATCGTTGACGCCGGAGGCGTTGCCGGCGGTCACCGTGCCGTCGGGCCGCACCACGCCCTTGAGCTTCGCCAGCGCCTCGAGCGAGGTCTCGCGCGGGTGCTCGTCGCGGGCAACGACGACCGGCTCACCCTTCTTCTGCGGAATCGTCACCGGCACGATCTCGGCGTCGAAGAAGCCGGCCTTCTGCGCCGCCACGGCCTTGAGCTGCGAGGCCAGCGCCATGCGGTCCTGCGCCTCGCGCTCGATGCGGTAGTCGGCGGCGACGTTTTCCGCCGTCTCGGGCATCGAGTCGACGCCGTACTTCTCCTTCATCAGCCGGTTGACGAAGCGCCAGCCGATCGTCGTGTCATAGACCGCGTTGGCGCGCGAGAAGGCGGTCTCGGCCTTGGGCATGACGAACGGCGCGCGGCTCATGCTCTCGACCCCGCCGGCGATCACGAACTGGGCCTCGCCCGCCTTGATCGCGCGTGCGGCCGTGCCGACCGCGTCCATGCCCGAGCCGCACAGGCGGTTGATGGTCGCGCCGGGCACGCCGGCCGGCAGCCCGGCGAGCAGCGCGCTCATGCGCGCGACGTTGCGGTTGTCCTCGCCGGCCTGGTTGGCGCAGCCGAAGAGGACGTCGCTCAGCGCCGCCCAGTCGACCTTGGGGTTGCGCTGCATCAGCGCACGGATCGGCAGCGCGCCGAGGTCGTCGGTGCGCACCGAGGCGAGCGCTCCGCCGTAGCGGCCGAAGGGAGTGCGAACGGCGTCGCAGACGAAGGCGTGGGTGGTCATGGTCGATGCGCAAGGAGCGGGCGCGCGCCCGAACGCCCGATTGTCGCCCGTCAGCGCGACAGCGGAACGCCCGACAGCCGCTGGAGCTCGTCGAACGACAGCCCGTCGACCGTCTCGACGACGACGAGGCCGTGCGGCGTCACGTCGATCACCGCCAGGTCGGTATAGACGCGCGCCACGCAGCCGATGCCGGTGAGCGGATAGGTGCAGCGCTCGACCAGCTTGCTGGCGCCGTCCCGGGTCAGGTGCTCCATCATCACGAAGGTCTTCTTCGCGCCGATGGCCAGGTCCATCGCGCCGCCGACGGCGGGAATCGCCTCGGGCGCGCCGGTGTGCCAGTTGGCGAGGTCGCCGCGCACCGAGACCTGAAACGCGCCGAGCACGCAGATGTCGAGATGGCCGCCGCGCATCATCGCGAAGCTGTCGGCATGGTGGAAGAAGCAGCCGCCGGGCAGCAGCGTGACCGGCTGCTTGCCGGCGTTGATGAGGTCCAAATCCTCCGCGCCGGGCGCCGGTGCCGGGCCCATGCCGAGCAGGCCGTTCTCGCTGTGCAGGAACACCTCGCGGTCCTTCGGCAGGTGGTTGGCGACCAGCGTCGGCAGGCCGATGCCCAGGTTGACGTAGGCGCCTTCGGGGATGTCGCGCGCCACGCGGGCGGCCATCTGGTCGCGGGTCAGCTTGTTCATGTCATGCCGCCCGTCTCGTGGTAGCTGGGACGGCGCGCGGCACCTTCACCACGCGCTGCACGAAGATGCCCGGCGTGACGACCGTCTCGGGGTCGAGCTCGCCCAGCGCGACGACCTCGTGCACCGACGCGACGGTGACCCGCGCCGCCATCGCCATCACCGGGCCGAAGTTGCGCGCCGTCTTGCGGTACACGAGGTTGCCCCAGCGATCGCCGCGCTCGGCCTTGACGAGCGCGAAGTCGGCGTGGATCGGCGATTCGAGCACGTACATGCGCCCGCCGATCTCGCGCGTCTCCTTGCCCCTGGCCAGCTCGGTGCCGTAGCCGGTGGGGGTGAAGAAGCCGCCGATGCCGGCGCCGGCGGCGCGGATGCGCTCGGCCAGGTTGCCCTGCGGCACCAGTTCGAGCTCGATCTTGCCGGCGCGATACAGCGCATCGAACACCTGCGAGTCGGTCTGGCGCGGGAAGCTGCAGATGATCTTGCGCACGCGGCTCGCCTTCAGCAGCGCGGCCAGTCCGGTCTCGCCGTTGCCGGCGTTGTTGTTGACGATGGTGAGGTCGCGCGCGCCCTGAGCGATCAGCGCGTCGATCAATTCGGCCGGCTGGCCGGCGCCGCCGAAGCCGCCGATCATCACCGTCGCGCCGTCGGGAACGTCGGACAGCGCCGCCGCCGCCGAGGCGGCGATCTTGTCGATCATGGTCTTCCTCGCCTGCCGCAGAGTGGGCGAGTGTATCGGCGGCGCCCGGCCGATCAGGCAGCGCGGGCGAGCGGCTCGGCGGCGTACACGGCGCCGAAGCGGTTGCCCAGGAAGTCGCCCAGCGCGACCTCCTCCTGGCGCACGAAGCCGCGCTGCGGCAGCCGTCCCTCGGCCAGCAGGTCGATCATCGCCGCCGCGCTCGACGCGGTGGTGACCTGGATCGCGCTGCGCAGCCGGCCGGCCAGCGGCTGGGCGTAGACCTTGCGTACGACGCTGTCCTGCAGCAGCCGTCCGTCCTTCATGCCGCTCACGGTGACGAAGACGATGACGACGTCCTGCAGCGTCGCCGGCACGGCGCGCTCGAGGATGTCCTTCAGCACGTCGCGGCGGTCGCGCAGCCGCAGGTCGTTGAGCAGCGCCTTCATGATCGCCGCGTGGCCGGGATAGCGGATGGTGCGGTAGTTGAGCGTGCGCACCCGGCCTTCCAGCGTCTCGGCGAGCGTGCCCAGCCCGCCCGAGGTGTTGAACGCCTCGTAGAGCACGCCGTCGAGCGCGAACTCCTCGCGCTCCTCGAGTGCCGGCACCTCGCGCCGGCGCCCGTCGACGATCGCCTCGCAGGGCTCGCAGTACTCGTTTATGACGCCCTCGGTGCTCCAGGTCAGGTTGTAGTTCAGCGCGTTGCTCGGGTAGGCCGGCAGCGCACCGACGCGCAGGCGCACCGAGTCGAGCGTGTCGAAGCGGGCGCCCAGGTCGGCGGCGACGATCGAGATGAAGCCCGGCGCCAGCCCGCACTGCGGGATGAAGGCCGTCGCGGCGCCCTGGCTCAGTTCGCGGATGCGCCGCGTCGCCGCCACGTCCTCGGTGAGGTCGAGGTAGTGCACGCCGGCGGCGCGCGCCGCCTCGGCCACACGCACGGTCAGGTGGAACGGTGCCGCGCTGAGCACGGCCCACTGGCCGGCCAGCGCCGCGGCGAGCGCGCCGGCGTCGGCGACGTCGAGGCGGCGCGTGGCCAGCCGCGGCGACCCGTTCGCCGCACGTTCGACGGCAGCGAGCAGTCCCGGGTCGCGGTCGGCGACGGTGACGCGGTAGGCGCCGCCGTTCGCGCCCGCCTGTGCCAGCAGTTCGGCAGCGACCGCGCCGATCTTGCCGGCACCGATGACGAGGATGTTCTTCATAGTGTTCTCCTTGCAGCGATTTTCGGCTGCTTCGCGGCAAATCGCAGGGTCAGATCGGACGAAACGCAGGCACAATAACGGCATTACGAAGGCGAATTTCAGCTAAATGCCGAGCCATCAACAACCACACCCGATCGCGCTGGACGAGGCCGACCGCGCCCTGCTGCACGCCCTGCGCGGCAACGCCCGGCTGTCGACCGCCGAGCTGGCGCGGCGGCTGCAGCTGTCGCGCACCACGGTGCAAAGCCGGCTCGAGCGGCTGGAACGGCGCGGCGTGATCGCCGGCTACACGGTCGTGGTGCCCGACGCCGTCGAAGCCGCGCTGGTGCGCGCCCACGTGATGATCACCGTCGCGCCGCGGCAGAGCGCGGCGATCGAGGCGGCGCTGCGGCGGATTCCCGAGGTGCGGACGCTGCATTCGGTGAGCGGACCGTTCGACCTCATCGCCATCGTCGCCGCGCAGTCGATCGGCGAGCTCGACGCGCTGATCGACCTCATCGGCGCGCTCGACGGCGTCGAGCGCACGACCTCGGCGATCGTGCTGTCGACAAGGATCCAGCGCTAGCAGGCTGCCGGGGTTCAAGTCCGCGGCTGCGCTGCCGAAATGGGCTGGGCCTGCCGCCGCCGCGGAGGCCACCGCCGACCCCTCGCCTCATGAACCCGTCCGAAACGTTCGTCGACGTCCGCGACCTCCAGGTCGGGATGTACGTCCAGCTGGACCTCGGCTGGATGTCGCATCCGTTCCCGCTGTCGAGCCTTCGGCTGAGCGCACCCGAGCAGATCGGCACGCTGCGCGCGCTCGGGGTGACGCGCGTGCGTTGGATCCCGGGGCGCAGCGACGTGCGCTTTCGCGACACGACGGCGGCCGCGCCGCTCGCCGAGGCGCCCGCCG
>JBLMVT010000299.1:0-3590 GCA_050256835.1 Betaproteobacteria bacterium
GATTGTTCCGGTGCGCGCCCGACGACTTAAGTCCGAAAAGGTCGGGGAAGGCGGCGCAGTTGCGCGGCCCGGCTGCAGTCGGCGCTCAGGCGGCGGTGTCGAGCCGGGCGCCGAGGCGGCCTTCGCGAGCGCGCTTGGCCGCATACATCGCCGCATCGCTACGGTGCAGCAGCGACTCGACGGAGTCGTCGTCGGCCGCTTCGGTGCAACCCACGCTGACCGTCACGGCCAGCCCCGGCGCGAGGGCGGTCCACGGAAACCGTTCGACCGCGACGCGCACGCGCTCGCAGGCCTCGGCGCCGCGAGCGGCGTCGGCATGGGCCAGCGCGAGCACGAACTCGTCGCCCGCGAGCCGCGCGACCAGGTCGTGCTGGCGCACCTCGGCCACGAGGATGTCGGCGATCGTGCGCAGGACGTCGTCGCCGGTCTGGTGCGAGAAGCCGTCGTTGACGGCCTTGAAACTGTCGACGTCGATCAGCGCCACGCACAGCGGCGCGCGCGATTCGAGGCGCGCGGCCAGCATCGTACCGAGCCGCTCCTCGAAGCAGCGGCGTTTGGCGATCCCCGTCAGCGCGTCCTGCTGCGACAGCCGCTCGAAGCGCTTCGACGTCGACTGCACCGCCTGCAGGCTGGCCTCGGTGCGCCGCATGTCGAGCTGCCACTGCACGACCTGCTCGCGGTTGGCGAGGCTCTCGCCGCGGATCAGCTGTTCGCGTAGCCGCAGGCGCCTGAGCTCCTCCAGCGCCGGGCGATGCTCGCCGCGGTCGGCATGGATCTGCGCGGCCAGCAGGTGGGCTCCGCAGGCGAGTTCCTCGTGCTCGACGGCGATCGCCTGCTCGTTCATGCGCTCGACCCACTGCAGCGCGCGCGGCCAGTCGCGCCGCGCCCAGGCACACTCCGTGCGCACCCAGGCCTCCTGCACGTCGAGCCAGGTGATCCGGCCGTAGCGCCGCGCCCAGGCGCGGCCCGCGTCGGCCTCGGCCTCGGCGCGCGCCAGGTCGCCCTGCCAGCACAGCAGCAGCGCCGAGGCGAAGTGCCAGTTGGCATGCGCCGCCACTTGCACGCCGTCCGACAGCGCCTCCAGCGCAGCCGCCTGCACCAGGCGCTGGCAGATCTCGCCGTAGTGCGCCATGCGCGCCACGCTCGGCAGCCGGCCCGAGTGGTAGCGCTCGTAGAACAGCCGTGACGCCTCGCCCCACATCTGGTTGCAGCGCGGCTGGAACGGACTGATCGGCGGCACGCAGCGCTGCGCCCGCTCGACCGCCCTCTCGAAGGCCGCTGCCGCCTTCTCGTAATGCTTGCCCAGGAAGTAGGCGACGCCCAGGTAGTTGTGCGCCAGCACATGCTGCGGGCCGACGGGCAGCGACTCGGCCAGCCGCACGCCGAGCAGCGCGGCCTCGACCGCCTCCTCGAAGCGGCCCAGGTTGCCGGCGGTGTGCGCCAGCGTCGTCAACGCAGTGACCTCGGCGGCCACGTCGCCGAGCCGACGGAACAGGTAGGCCGCGTGCTGGGCCGAGCGGTGCGCATCGCGAGAGCGCGAGACCAGCCGGTCGCCGTGCGCCAGGCACAGCAGGGCGCGCGCCTCGCCGGCCGTGTCGCTTCCCGCCCGCGCGAGCGCCAGCGCCCGGCTCGCGAGTTCGCGGGCAGCATCGCCGTCACCGGCGTCGAGCGCACGGTGCGCGTCGCTCAGCAGGGGGCTGACCGTCATGGTGTCGGCCGGCGTCGCTAGAACCCGAGGCTCGCGAGCAGGTCGTCGACCTGTTCCTGGTTGGCGACGACGTCGCTGCGGGCGGCGGCGTCGACCACCGGGCCGGCGAGCGACTCGATCCCCGCGGCCGGCAGCCCGACCGCCTGTCCGGGCGGCGCGGTGCGCACCAGCAGCGCGAGCAGCTGGTCCTCGATGTCGCCGGCCAGCCGGACGACCTTGGCCACCACCTGGCCGGTGAGGTCGTGGAAGTCCTGCGCCAGCATGATGTCGGTCAGGTGTCGGTCGATGCGCAGGGTGGCCGACTCGACATCGCCGACGAAGTTGATGAGCGAGCCGGAAGCGACCGCCCGCACCGGGTCGGCGACGATCGCCTCGGCCATGCGCCGCGTCTGCGCGGCGATGGCGGCGTGCTCGTCCTTGGCGTGCTCGACCGAGTTGAGCACGCGGTTGGCGGCGTCGGCGGTCTTGGCCGCGATCCACTCGAGCCGGCTGCGAGCGTCGGGCAGGCTGCCGGTCAGCTCGCCCAGCCGCGGCATGAAGCCGAGCTGCGCCAGCGTGTCGTGCAGCTGCCGGGCCATCTCGCCGAGCTGCTGGTGCACTTCGGGAGCGGCGCTCTCGGCCGCCGGCAGGGAGGAGGTCGTCATGTCGTTCTTCTCGTTGGTTGTCGGGAGCGACCCGGCCGGCGTCACCGCGCGGCGATCTTCTGCAGGATCTTCTGCACCTTCTCCTCGAGCGTCGCCTTGGTGAACGGCTTGACGATGTAGCCGGCGGCGCCCTCCTGCGCGGCGCGCACGATGTCCTCCTTGCGCGCCTCGGCCGTCACCATCAGCACCGGCAGGTGCCTGAGCGCGGCGTCGGCCTTGATCGCGGCGAGCAGCTCGAAGCCGTTCATGTTCGGCATGTTGATGTCGCTGACGACGACGTCGAACCGGTCGTTGCGCAGCTTGTGCAGCGCGACGGCGCCGTCCTCGGCCTCTTCGGCGTTGACGAAGCCGCTTTCCTTGAGCAGGCCGCGCAGGATGCGTCGCATGGTCGAGAAGTCGTCGACGATCAGGAAGCGGGTGTCGGGGGCGGCGGTCATGGCTACTTCGCTGAAGGGGAGGCGACGGACGGCAGGGTGGCGAGCGCCGGGCGCGGGTCGCCGGCCTCGTTGTCGAAGCCGCGGCGGAAGAAGCGGTTCTCGGCGTCGCGGTTCATCACGGTGATGCTGATGCGGCGGTTGGCCGGGCTGTAGCGGTCGGCCTCGTCGTACGGCGTGCTCGACGCCAGGCCCTGCACGCGCAGCACGCGCTCGGCGGGCAGGCCGCCGGCCACCAGCTCGCGGCGCGAGGCGTTGGCGCGGTCCGACGACAGCTCCCAGTTGCTGTAGCCGCCCTCGCCGCCGGAATAGGGCGCGGCGTCGGTGTGGCCCTCGAGCGTGAGCCGGTTCGGCACGCCGGCCAGCGTCCTGCCGATCTCGGCCAGCAGCTCGCGCATGTACGGCTTCACCACCGCGCTGCCGCTGGCGAACATCGGTCGGTTGCGGTCGTCGACGATCTGGATGCGCAGGCCGTCGTCGGTCATGTCCAGCCGGATCTGGCTGCTCATGGCGGCCAGCTTGGGGTTGCCGGCGAGCACGTCCTCGACGTGCTTCTTCACCGATTCCAGCTGGTTCAGCTCGGCGCGCCGCTGCTCGGCCTTCAGCGCCTGCAGGTTGACGGCGCGCTTGGGCGCCTCGATGTCGCCGTGCTTGACCTGGCCGCTGGTGCGCGTGAGATCCGTGCCGCCGCCCTTGACGACGTGCGAGGCGTCGCCCGAGCCGGTGCCGCCGCCGAGCAGCGAGATCTTCAGCGGCGAGTTGAAGTAGTCGGCGATGCCCTTGCGGTCGCCCTCGCTGGTCGAG
>JBLMVT010000300.1:0-3039 GCA_050256835.1 Betaproteobacteria bacterium
GCTCGGCGGCGGCGAGTGCCGCCTCGACGAACTCGCGCTGGCGCTCGCCCAGCCGCACGGCCACCGCCGGCCACTGCGCCGCCAGCGCCGGCAGCAGCGCCTCGGCAAGGCGGGCGCGATCCAGGCGCTGCAGCGCGTCGAGTTGCTCGGCCTGCAGTGCCAGCATCGTTCAGCGCCCGCCGGGCGCGACGCGCCGCTGCTCGCCGACCAGCCGGCCGGCCTCGAAGGTGTAGAAGGTCCAGGCGTCGGCGCGTGGCGCGACCAGCACCCGCAGCGGACCCATCAGCGCGGCTTGCTGCGCCGGCGTCGCGAGGGCGACGAAGGCGTCGAGCACGCCCGGGTCGTACCAGCGCCAGGCAAGCTCGCGGCCATCGGGCAGGCGCAGCATCTGCAGCGAACGGAAGTGCTCGCGGATGTCGAGCAGTGCGCGCGTCGATCCGGCGAGCAGGCCCCAGCCCGGCAGCGCCGGCGTCGCTTCGCGCAGCAGCCAGTCGGTGAACGGCGACATCGCCGCCAACTCGACGACGTGGGTGGCGCTGGCGGCTGCGGCCGCGTCGAGCGCGCCACGCTGCACGCGATCCCAGGCGATCGTCGGTACGGCGGCGAGCCGCCCGGCCAGCCCGGGCACGCGCGCGCCGTCGATCACGGCATGCACGCGCGCCGCCGCATCGGCCCACAGCAGCGAGGCGATCGGATCCAGGGCGGCGGCAGCCATCGGCAAGGCAGGCGAAGGACCGGGTCCGGATTTACTGGATCGGGTCCTTCTGCTCGGCGGGCTTGGCCGGCTCCTTGGGCTTCTTCGGCTGCGCCTTGGCGGCCTTCTTCGCCTCCTTGGCGCTGGCCGCCGACGAGGCGTTCATGCCGCCGCCGCCGCTGTTGATCTTCACCAGCGGGCCGTCGATCGTCACCCCCGAAGGCCCGAGCGTGATCGTGCTCGGGCCGGCCTTCAGCGTGATCATGGTCGCGGCGCCGAACGACATCGTGATGCCGGCCTTGACCGCCATCTGCGCGCCGGCCTCGATGCTCATCTTCGCTCCCGCCTTCAAATCCATCTTCGCGCCCGACTCCATCGAGGCGTTGGCGCCGGCCTTGAGGTCGAGGTTGGCGCCCGCGCTCGAAGCCAGGTTCTGCCCGGCATCGACGTCGAGGTTGCTGGCGGTCGTCAGCGCCGTGTTCGCGCCGACGTTGACCGCCAGATCGCTGCCGATGTCGACCTGGGCCTTGCCGCCGACCGCGGTCTGCAGGTCGGCACCGACGGTGACGTCGAGGTGCGAGCCGATGTTGACGATCGTGTCCTTGCCGATGTCGACCTGCGCATCGCCGCCGATCTGCTGCACCAGGTGCTGCGCGACGGCAACCTGCCAGTCGCGGCCGATCTTCTCGGTGCGGTCGCGCTTGATCTCGACGTGCTGGTCCTGGCCGACGACGTCGAAGGCGTCGAGCTTGACCAGGCGGTGGAAGATCTTCTCCGCCTGCAGCCAGACGTACTCGTCGCCCTTCTTGTCGTCGAAGCGCAGTTCGTTGAAGTTGCTCTCGGCGCCGCCTTCGCTGCTGCGCGTGCGGATGCCGGTGACGGTCTTCTGCGCCGGCAGTTCGTACGGCGGCATCGTCTGAGCGTTGTAGACGCGCCCCGTGATCAGCGGGCGGTCGGGGTCGCCGTCGAGGAACTCGACCACCACCTCGTCGCCGACGCGCGGCAGCGCGACCATGCCGAAGCCCTTGCTCGCCCACGGGTGCGACACGCGCGCCCAGCACGAGGTCTGCGCCGAGCTCGGCCCCCAGAAGAAGCGCACCTTGACGCGCCCGTAGGCGTCGGGATCGATCTCGCCGCTGCCGACCACGAGCGCGGTGTGCGGCCCGTACATGCGCGGCTTCGGCGTCACCGGCGCCGGGCGAAACGGCACGTCGACGGTCAGCGCGCCGAAATCGCAGCGGTAGGACATGCCTTCGTCGTCGCGGTCGCCGGTGCCCTGGCGGAACTCGAGCCGGGTGCGCGTCACGAGGTACTTGCCGTTCTGCCGCTCGGCGGGCAGCTTCGCGACCTCGAAGGTGTGGCCGCAGGCCATCGCGAGCGCGTCGGTGGCGCCGTCGACCTGACGCGCGGCGGCGTCGCGCTGGCGCGCCAGCACGTCGGCGAAGCGCTTGGCCTGGTCGTCGGCCGCGCCCTTGGCGTTGCCCTTGTCGCCGCCATCGAACAGGTAGCCCTCGGGAAAGACCTCGACCTCGAGCGAGGACGGCCCGCGCGCCGACTTCGCGGCAGCCGCGGCGTCGAGCTTGGTCGCCGGGCGCTCGAAGTCGAAGTCGCGCAGCGCGAACTTGGCCGGGCCGACGTGGTCGCGGTACTGCCAGGCCAGCACGCTGTCGGCGTCGTTCGACGCCTTCGACGCGCCGGGCCGGTAGTCCATGCGCGCCGAAGCGACCAGCGGCTCGTGCGCGCCCGGCCCGTCGGCCAGCACCATGGCGTGCGAGCCCCCGGCGTGCTTGAAGTGGTAGTAGATCCCTTCTTCCTCGAGCAGGCGCGAGACGAAGTCGAAGTCTGACTCCTGGTACTGCACGCAGTACGGCCGCTTGGTGTAGGTCTTGGTCGCCTTGACGTCGAACGCCACCAGCGCCGAGGCCTTGCCGAGCACCGCCTTGACGATGCCGAGCGCGTCGTCGTTGGCGAACACGCGGCTGCGCCGGGTGTGGGTGAGGAACCAGAACCCAGGCCGCACCACGGCGTCGTAGCGGAACAGCCGCGCGCGGTGTGCACCGATCAGCCCTGCCTGCGCGACCAGGCCGTGCAGGTGGCGCACCTTGCCGTCGGGCAGCGTGAGCTTGACGACCAGCGGCTTGCCGATCGCCGCCGCGGTGTCGAGCCCCGGCTGCTCGCTCGCCATCTCGACGCGCAGCTCGAACGGCTCGGACAGCGCCTCGCGCAGCTCGAAGCGCAGCAGCCGGATCTTCGCGTCGCCGAGCGGCGCCTGCACCTCGGCCTTGGAGACGACGTTGCCTTGCGTGGCCATCGCTTCAGCCCCTCCCCTTGCGCTGCGTCTGCCG
>JBLMVT010000301.1:0-4019 GCA_050256835.1 Betaproteobacteria bacterium
GGCGCGAGCGACGCGGCCGACCGACCGCGGCGCGTTCCTCGACATCAGCGTCGACTTCCTCGTCTACGCCAGCGTGCCGCTGGCGTTCGCCATCGCCGACCCGGCGCGCAACGCGCTCGCCGCGGCGCTGCTGCTCGCCGCCTTCATCGGCACCGGCTCGACCTTTCTCGCCTTCGCCGCGCTGGCCGAGCGGCGCTGCCTGTCCAGCGACGCCTATCCGCGCAAGGGCATCTACTACCTCGGCGGCCTGACCGAGGGCACTGAGACGATTGCCTGCTTCGCCGCGATGTGCCTCGCGCCGCGATACTTCGCCTGGTGGGCCGGCGGCTTTGCCGCCCTGTGCGCGCTGACCGTCGTCGGCCGGCTGGTCGCCGGCTGGCGGCTGCTGCGCGACGCGTAAGGCGCGCGAGCGCGCGAACGACCCCGCGAAGGAAGGCCGCCATGTCGAAGAAGCAGGTCCTCGTCGTCGCGCTGGTGCTGCTCGCGGTCGCCGCGTGGTTCGCCTTCGACCTCGGCCGCTTCCTCACGCTCGAGTCGCTGCGGCAGCGGCAGGACGATTTCGCGGCGCTGTACGCCGCGCACCCGGCGCGCGTGGCGGCCGTCTTCTTCGCCGCCTACGTCGCGCTGACCGCGGTGTCGTTCCCCGGCGCGACGGTGATGACGCTGGCCGCCGGCGCGATCTTCGGGCTGGCCGGCGGCACGCTGCTGGTCTCGTTCGCCTCGAGCCTGGGCGCGACCTTGGCGTTCCTCGCCTCGCGCCACCTGCTGCGCGGCGCCGTGCAGCGGCGCTTCGGCGCACGGCTGGCCGAGATCGACCGCGGCGTCGAACGCGAGGGCGCGTTCTACCTGTTCACGCTGCGGCTGGTGCCGCTGGTGCCGTTCTTCGTCATCAACCTCGCGTTCGGGCTGACGGCGATGCGCACCTGGACCTACTACTGGGTCAGCCAGCTCGGCATGCTCGCCGGCACCCTCGTCTACGTGAACGCGGGCACGCAGCTCGCGCGCATCGACTCGCTGGCGGGCATCCTCTCGCCGGCGCTGCTCGGCTCGTTCGTCCTGCTGGGCGTGTTCCCGCTCATCGCACGCAAGGCGCTCGACGCGCTGCGGCGGCGTCGCGTGTACGCGCGCTGGAGGCGGCCGCGGCGCTTCGACCGCAACCTCGTCGTGATCGGCGCCGGCTCGGCCGGGCTGGTGACGAGCTACATCGCCGCGGCCGTGAAGGCGCGCGTCACGCTGGTCGAGGCCGCACGCATGGGCGGCGACTGCCTGAATACCGGCTGCGTACCGAGCAAGGCGCTGATCCGCGCCGCGCGCGCGGTGCGCGAGGTGCGCGAGGCGGCGCGCTTCGGCGTCGCGGCGGGCGAGGCGAAGGTCGATTTCGCCGCCGTGATGGAGCGCGTGCGGCAGGTCGTGCGCGAGATCGAGCCGCACGATTCGGCCGACCGCTACACGTCGCTCGGCGTCGAGGTGATCGCCGGCCATGCGCGGCTGGTCGACCCGTGGACGATCGAGATCGCGTGCGCCGACGGCACGCGGCGCTCTCTCACCACGCGCGCCGTCGTGCTGGCCACCGGCGCCGCGCCGGTCGTGCCGCCGCTGCCCGGGCTGGCGGAGGTCGGGTTTCTCACCTCCGACACGCTGTGGGGTCTGACCGAGCTGCCGTCGCGGCTGGCCGTGCTCGGCGGCGGTCCGATCGGCTGCGAGCTGGCGCAGGCCTTCGCCCGGCTGGGCGCGCAGGTGACGCTGGTCGAGCTGCTGCCGCGGCTGCTGGCGCGCGAGGATGATGAGGTGTCGGCACTGGCGCGCGCCGCGCTCGAGGCCGACGGCGTGCGCGTGCTTGCGGGCCACCGTGCGCTGCGCTGCGAGCGCGATGCGGCGGGTTGCCGGCTGGTGGTGCAGCCGACCGGCGGCGGCGGGGAAGTGGCGATCGGGTTCGACCGGCTGCTGTGCGCCGTCGGCCGCGCCGCGCGGCTGGCCGGCTATGGGCTCGAGGAGCTCGGCATCCCGACCGGCCGCACGGTCGAGACCAACGAATATCTCGAGACGATCTATCCGAACATCCTGGCCTGCGGCGACGTCGCCGGTCCGTGGCAGCTCACCCACGCCGCCGCGCACCAGGCCTGGACCGCGGCGGTCAACGCGCTGTTCGGCGGCCTCAGGCGCTTCAAGGTCGACGGCTCGGTGATGCCGGCGGCGACCTTCATCGAGCCCGAGGTCGCGCGCGTCGGGCTCAACGAACGCGAGGCGGCCGAGCGCGGCGTCGCCTGCGAGGTCACGCGCTACGTGCTGGCCGACCTCGACCGCGCGATCGCCGACGGCGCGCGCGAGGGCTTCGTCAAGTTGCTGACGGTGCCCGGCAAGGACCGCGTGCTCGGCGTCACCATCGTTGGCGCACATGCCGGGGAGCTGCTCGCCGAATACGTGCTGGCAATGAAGCACGGCCTCGGCCTGAACAAGCTGCTCGGCACCGTCCACGCCTACCCGACGCTGGCCGAGGCCAACAAGTACGCCGCCGGGCAATGGAAGCGCAGCCACGCACCCGCGCGGCTGCTGCGCTGGCTGGCGCGCTACCACGCCTGGCGGCGCGGCGCGGCCGCCGACGCCGTCCTCGACTACGATTGGCCGCCCTCAACCACGGGACACACGCCATGACCCTTTCGATCCGCGCAGTCCTCGGTACCGTGTTCTTCGCCTGCCTGGCCGCGCGTGCGCCGGCCGCCGGCAACGAGCTGCAGCCGCTCGGCGATGCCGCCTCCGACAAGCCGCTGGCGCCGTGGCGCGTCGTCGGCCTGCCGCAGCAGGACCCGGAGAAGAAGCCGTTCACGCGCTTCTCGATCGAGACGGTGCAGGGCAAGCGTGCGCTGCGCATCGACGCCGACCACTCCTACGGCAACCTGTTCCACCCGGTGCCGGCGTCGAGTACGAACCGCACGCTGACCTGGGCCTGGCGGGTCGACAAGCTCAACCCCGACGCCAACCTGACCGAGCGGCGCGGCGACGACACGACGATCAAGGTCTGCGCGATGTTCGACGAGCCGCTCGACGTCGTGCCGTTCGTCGAGCGCCAGTTCCTGCGCAGCGCACGCGGCCGCACCGACGACCCGGTGCCCGCCGCCACCGTGTGCTACGTGTGGGACAACATGCTGCCGGTCGGCAAGGTGCTCGACAGCCCGTTCACGCGCCGGCTGCGCTACATCATCCTGCGCAGCGGGCCGAACGGCCTCGGCCAGTGGCAGACCGAGAAGCGCAACCTCGACGAGGACTTCAAGCGCACCTTCTCCGACGAGATGCCCGACAAGGTGCCGCCGCTGATCGGGATCGCGATCGGCGCCGACTCCGACAACACGCGCACCCACACCGTCGCCCACGCGGCCGACGTCGTGCTGGCGCCCTGATGCCCCGGCCCGGGCGGCGCGCGGCGGTTTGAAGCGGCTGGTCCTGCTCGGCGCCGGGCATGCGCACCTGCACGTGCTGCGCGAGTTCGCGCGCCGACCGCCGCCCGATGCGCGCATCACGCTCGTCTCGCCACACGCCCGCACGCTGTACTCGGGCATGGTGCCTGGGTTCGTCGCAGGGCACTACCGGCTCGACGACTGCGCCATTCCCATCGCACCGCTGATCGAGGGTTCGCCACTGCAGTGGCGGCGCACCGAGGCGCTCGCCGTCGACGCCGACGCGCGGCGCGTGCGGCTGGCCGACGGCGAGTCGATCGGCTACGACGCGCTCAGCCTCGACACGGGCGCGACGATGTCGCGCGCAGCGATCGCCGGCAGCGCCGAGCACGGCCTGTTCGTGCGCCCGCTCGAGCGCTTCGTCGCGCTGTGGCAGGCGCTGCTGCGCTGCGCCGAGCAGCGCTACGTGTGCGTGGTGGTGGTCGGCGGCGGGGCGGCCGGTTTCGAGCTCGCGCTGGCCGCGCGCCATGCGCTGGCCGGGCGGGCGCACGTCAGCCTGGTCACCGGCGGCGTCCCGCTGCTCGCCAGCCATGCGCGCGCCGCCCGCGCACGCGCGCAGCGCACGCT
>JBLMVT010000302.1:0-14597 GCA_050256835.1 Betaproteobacteria bacterium
GATCGGCGCGGCCGGGCTGGCCGGCGGCGCCGCCGCGGGCGGCAGCGCGGTCGCCCTCGGCTGGGCCATGGGGCTGCCCGGCGAGGTGCTGCGCTCGCTGGCACCGAAGTCGGTGACCGCACCGGTGGCGATGGGCATCGCCGAGCAGATCGGCGGCATCCCGGCGTTGTCGGCCGTGTTCGCGGTGCTCACCGGGCTGGCCGGCGCGCTCAGCGCGCGCTACCTGTTCGACCGGCTCGGCGTACGCGAAATGGCCGTGCGCGGCTTCGCGCTCGGCACCGCCTCGCACGGCATCGGCGCGGCCCGCGCGCTGCAGGTCGACGCCGACGCCGGCGCCTATGCGGGGCTGGCGCTGGGCGTGCAGGTCGTGTTCGCGGCGCTGCTGATGCCGCTCGTCGCCCGGCTGTTCTGATTCGCATGCAGACCTCGCTCGCTCCCGAGTTCCGGAACACCGCCGACGGCGTCGAGGCCGAGGCGATCCTGCGAAAGTGCGTGCACTGCGGCTTCTGCACCGCGACCTGTCCGACCTACCAGCTGCTCGGCGACGAGCTGGACGGCCCGCGCGGGCGCATCTACCTGATCAAGCAGGTGCTCGAGGGCGAGACGCCGACGCGCCGCACGCAGCTGCACCTCGACCGCTGCCTGACCTGCCGCAACTGCGAGACCACCTGCCCCTCGGGCGTGCGCTACGCCCAGCTCGTCGAGATCGGCCGCGCGATCGTCGAGCGCAAGGTCGAGCGCCCGCTGGCCGAGCGCAGCGCGCGCTGGACGCTCAAGGAAGGGCTGACATCGCCGCTGTTCGCCCCGGCGCTCAGGCTCGGCCAGGCGCTGCGCCCGCTGGTGCCGAAGGCGCTGCGCGCCAAGGTGCCCGCCGGCGACGCGCACGCCGCGCGCTTCCCGACGCGCGTGCACGAACGCAAAGTGCTGCTGCTCGCCGGCTGCGTGCAGCCCACGCTCGCGCCCAACATCAACGCCGCCACCGCGCGCGTGCTCGACGCCTGCGGCATCCAGACGCTGGTCGCCGACGGGGCGGGCTGCTGCGGCGCGATCCGCACCCATCTCGGCGACCGCGACGGCGGCCGCGCCGACATGCGGCGCAATGTCGACGCCTGGTGGCCGCTGGTCGAGGGTCGCGGCGGGCGTCCGAAGGTCGAGGCCATCGTGATGAACGCCTCCGGTTGCGGCGTCACGGTGCGCGAGTACGGGCAGTCGCTGGCGCACGACCCGGCCTACGCCGAACGCGCGCGCCGCATCTCGGAGCTGACGCGCGACCTGAGCGAACTGCTGCCCGGCCTGGCGCCGGCACTGAAGCCGCGACTGGCCGGCGCAGCCCTCGGCACGCTCGCCTACCACTGCCCGTGCACGCTGCAGCACGGGCAGCAGCTCCGCGGCACGGTGGAGAACGGCCTGACCGATCTGGGCTTCGAGGTGCGCGTGCCGGCCGCCGAAGGCCACCTGTGCTGCGGCTCGGCCGGGACGTATTCGGTGCTGCAGCCCGAGCTGGCCACGGCGCTGCGCGAGCGCAAGCTGTCGCACCTCGCGCCGCTCGGCGCGCCGACGATCGCCTCGGCCAACATCGGCTGCATCCAGCACCTGCAGGCCGGCACGGCGACGCCGGTGCGGCACTGGATCGAAGTGCTCGACGCGGCGCTCGGCCTGTAGCGGGCCGCTAAAGCGCCCGCAGCGGGCAACCGTCTACTGTGCCGCGACGGCCTGCGCCTTGCCGCCGGCGACGCCGGCCTGGCGTGCCACCGGCGCCGCACGCTGGCGGGCCAGTGCACGGTTCGCCGAGGCACGCTGCTTCCACGCGCCGGTGCGGATGTCGTCGTGCGTCAGCCGCTCGACCTCGACCAGCGCCAGCCCGCGAAAGCCGAGCTTGCGCGCGGCGGCGCGGCTGAGATCGATGACACGCCCGCCGTGGAACGGGCCGCGGTCGTTGACCCGCACCACCACCTCTCGGCCGTTGGCCAGGTTCCTCACGCGCGCGTAGCTCGGCAGCGGCATGGTCGGGTGCGCCGCGGTCATCGCGTTCATGTCGTAGCGCTCGCCGTTGGCCGCCTTGCGGCCGTGAAAGCGCGGCCCGTACCAAGAGGCGATGCCGATCTCGCGCATCGGCACGTCCGCGTTCTCCGGCACGTACAGCTCGCCCTTGATGACGTAAGGCCGGTTCGGCGCGCCGTCGGGGATGCGCTCGACGCGCGGCACGGCATCGGCCGGTACGGAAGGCGGCGGCCTCGCGGCCTCGACCGGCGGTCGGGCCGGAGGCACGACCGTCACCGGCTCGGGCGCGCTCGGCGGCGGCGCGGGCGACGCGGCGGGCGGCGGTGCCACGAGCCCGGCACAGCCGGCCAGCAGCGCGCCGAGCAGGGCGGCGGCGGCAAGGCGCGGCAGGCGGGCAATCGACGAGGACATGCGGCGTACTGGACGATGCCGCGCCGCGTACAGGTGTTTCGCATCGGTAATGCCACGGCGCCGCGTGACATGCGTCGCCGAGCGCGCCGTTGCGGCGTAAAGCGATGCAACGGGTGCAACCCCGCGAATGGGTGTGACCTCGCCCCCGGGCCGCGGGGCAGACACGGTGCGAGCCCTCCGGCTAGATTGGCCGCGACTCCCCTTGCGACAGCACCTGTCATGCCCCCGCTTCCACGCTCGCTTCGCGTCCGGCTCGCGCCGCTGCTGCTCGCGGGCGCACTGCCCGCGCAAGCCGGCGTGCTGTTCAGCGACGATTTCAATCGCGCCGTGTCGTCGAGCGTCGGAGGCGGCTGGGTAGAGGTCGAAAGCGACGCCGCCGACGTCGCGATCGTCCAGCGCAGCATCGGCGACAACGAACTGCTGGTGCGCGACGACGACCCGAACGGCATCGCCTCGCAGCTCACGGGGCTCTCGACCGTCGGCTTCGGCAGCATCAGCCTGTCGTACGACTGGGCGCCGACCAACAACACGGAGAACGGTGACTGGCTGTTCGTCGAATGGCGCGACGGCGCCGCGGGCAGCTGGAACGCGGTCGCGCAGCACGCGCTCGCCGGGCCTGCCGGCCACGCGGCGGCGTCGTGGCTGCTCGCCGGCGCCGACGACCTGAGCGACTTCGAATTCCGCTTCCGCATCGCCGTCAACGCGAACAACGAAGGCGCGCTGATCGACAACGTCGTGCTCGCCGGCACGCCGCTTGCGCCGGTTGCACCGGCAGCGGCCGTGCCCGAACCGGGCAGCGTCGCGCTGGTCGGGTTGGGGCTTGCCGCCCTGGCGCTGCGCCGACGCCGGCCGGCCGCGGCCTGACCGCCCCTCAGGCCGGGTGGCCCTCGGCGGCGAGCCGCTCGGGGCGCACGCGCAATGCCCAGACCACGCCGGCGACGAGCAGCGCGACGCCGGCCAGCGTCGCCGGCGGCGGCGCCTCGCCGCGCAGCGCGAACGCATAGGCCAGCGCCGACAGCGTCTCGAACACGATCAGCGGGCCGGCGAGCGCGGGCGGCAGGCGCTGGCTGGCTTCGTTCCAGCACAGCGTGCCGAGCCAGGACGCGAACAGTCCGATGGCGAACATCAGCGCGACGAACAGCGCCGGCGTCGGCCCGAAGGGCATGGCGATCGGCGCGCCGGCGAGCGCGCTCCAGGCCCAGAAGACGAGGTAGCCGGCCGCCGCCAGCGGCAGCGTGGCCAGCCCTTGCGCGGTGGCCCAGCTGCGCGGCGAGCGGCCCGGATGCGCGCGCAGCCAGTCGGCGTTGCGCATCGGATACCAGGTCCAGCAGGCGACCGCGCCGAGCGCGAGCAGCGCGCCCTCGGCGTAGCGCTCGAGGTCGGTCGCACCCTCGGCGCGCAGGCGCTGCAGTTCGACGTGGTTGACGCATGCGATGCCGGCGCCGATCAATGCCAGCGGCGCGGCCAGATGGCGCCACGGCAGCCGGCCGTCGCGCCGCGCGTGCAGCGTCGAGGCGGCGCTGCGCAGGTTGGAGGCGACCGCGATGACCACCGGCAGGGTGCCGATGATCATCGTCGGCAGCGGCCCGCCGGCGCGCTGGATCGCCGCCGCCAGGCACAGGTAGTAGAGCAGGTTGCCGACCGCCGACAGCTTCAGCGCCTCGATCCAGTCGGAGCGCGCGAGACCGGCGAGGCGCGCACGGTCGAGCGCGGCCAGTGGCAGCGCGATCAGCCCGAACGCGAGGTAGCGCGCCGACGACAGCAGCAGCGCCGGGTAGTCGGGCAGCAGCAGCGGCGCGATGAAGACCAGGCCCCACATGAGGCCGGCGGCGAGCGCGAAGAAGGCGCCAGCGAGCATCGCGCGCTACCGTTGCGCCGCCCACCAGCGCGCGACGCGCTGGCGCGCCGCGCCGTCGTAGTGCAGGCCGAGCTTGCCGCGCCGCCACAGCACGTCGTCGGCCGAGCGCGCCCATTCGTGGTCGCGCAGATAGCGCAGCTCGGCCTCGTGCAGGCCGGGCGCGACCTCCTTGCCGAGCCCGTCGCCGAGCAGTCGTTCGACGCGCGTGCCGTAGGCGCGCGCCAGCCGGTGCGCCAGCGCGGCCGGCAGTTCGGGCCGGCGGCGCCGCAGTTCGGCCTCGAAGCGCTCGAAGTCGAGGTCGGGCCGGCGCGGCTTGCCGATCCAGCCCGAGAGGTCGCCGCCGGGCAGCGCGGCGCCGGCCGTCCAGGCGCCGCGCTCGGCGCCGCCGAGCGCGGCGCCGCGCGTGTCGGCCGCCTCTTCGGCGAGCTTGCGGAAGGTGGTGATCTTGCCGCCCCACACCGTCAGCAACGGCGCCGCGGCGCCGTCGGCGCGGTCGAGGTCGAGCTGGTAGTCGCGCGTCACCGCGGCGGCCGACCCCGACTCGTCGTCGAGCAGCGGACGCACGCCCGAGTAGCTCCACACCACGTCGGCCGGCCGCACCGCGTGCCTGAAGTAGCGGCTGGCCTGCTCGCACAGGTAGGCGGTCTCGGCAGCGTCGATGTGCGGCGCGTCGAGCGGACCGTCGTAGTCGACGTCGGTCGTGCCGATCAGCGTGAACGCGCCCTCGTACGGAATCGCGAAGACGATGCGCCCGTCCGGGTTCTGCAGCAGGTACGCCTGGTCGTGCTCGAACAGCCTGGGCACGACGATGTGGCTGCCCTTGACGAGCCTGAGCGAGCGCGCCGGCGCCGTGCCGACCTGCTCGCGCAAAAAGCGCTCGGCCCACGGCCCGGCGGCGTTGACCAGCGCGCGCGCCGCCACCGTCGTCGATGACCCGCCGTAGCCTTCGATGCGCGCGCTCCAGCCGGCACCGTCGCGCCGCGCCTGCACGCAGCGCGTTCGCGTCAGCACGCCGGCGCCGCGCTCGGCGGCGTCGATGGCGTTGAGCACGACCAGCCGGGCGTCGTCGACCCAGCCGTCGGAATAGGCGAAGCCGGTGGTGAACGTGCGATCGAGCGCCGCGCCCGCCGGATGGCGGCGCAGGTCGATGCGGCGCGAACCGGGCAGCACCTCGCGCCGCGCGAGGTGGTCGTAGAGGAACAGGCCGGCGCGGATCAGCCACGCCGGCCGCATCGACGGGTCGTGCGGCATCACGAAGCGCAGCGGCCGGATGACGTGCGGCGCGGCCCTCAGCAGCACCTCGCGCTCGGCAAGCGCCTTGCGCACCAGCGCGAACTCGTAGTGCTCGAGGTAGCGCAGCCCGCCGTGGATCAGCTTGGTCGAGGCCGACGAGGTGTGCGAGGCGAGGTCGTCCTGCTCGACCAGCAGCACCGCGAGGCCGCGGCCGGCGAGGTCGCGCGCGATGCCGCAGCCGTTGATGCCGCCGCCGACGACCAGCACGTCGCATGCAAGCGGCGCCAGGCGAGGTTCGGCGGCGGGCGGACGGGACGACGGCACGGGAGCAGGGACCGGCAGGGGCCGGGGTCGCGTATTCTCGCCCCGGTTCGCAGCGGCCCCGGAGTCCCCATGACCTACCTGCTCGCGCTCGACCAGGGCACCTCCAGCTCGCGCAGCATCGTGTTCGACCGCGCCGGCAGCGTCGTCGCGATGGCGCAGCGCGAATTCCGCCAGTTCTACCCGCAGCCCGGCTGGGTCGAGCACGACGCGAACGAGATCTGGGCCACCCAGCTCGCTACCGCGCAGGAGGCGCTGGCCAGGGCGCGCCTCTCGGCGCGCGACATCGCCGCGCTCGGCATCACCAACCAGCGCGAGACCACGCTGCTGTGGGATCGCGCGACCGGCGCGCCGGTCGGCCACGCGATCGTCTGGCAGGACCGCCGCACCGAGCCGATCTGCGCCGCGCTGCGCGAGCGCGGCGCCGAGGCGCTGGTGCGCGAACGCACCGGGCTGGTGATCGACCCGTACTTCTCGGCGACCAAGCTGCGCTGGCTGCTCGACCACGTCGACGGCGCGCGCGCCTCGGCCGAACGCGGCGAGCTCGCCTTCGGCACGATCGACAGCTGGCTGCTGTGGAAGCTGACCAACGGGCGCGTGCACGCCACCGACGTCACCAACGCGGCGCGCACCCTGCTGTTCGACGTGCACGCCAACCGCTGGGACGACGAGCTGCTGGCGCTGCTCGACATCCCGCGCGCGCTGCTGCCCGAGGTGCATCCGTCGAGCCACGTGTTCGGCCACACCGACGCGGCGCTGCTCGGCGCGGCGCTGCCGATCGGCGGCATCGCCGGCGACCAGCAGGCGGCGCTGTTCGGCCAGGCCTGCTTCGAGGCGGGGCTGGCCAAGAACACCTACGGCACCGGCTGCTTCCTGCTGATGCACACGGGGACGCGCTTCGAGTCCTCGGCCAACGGGCTGGTCACCACCAGCGCCGCGCAGACCTCGGCGACACCCGAGTTCGCGCTCGAGGGCAGCGTGTTCATCGGCGGCGCGGTCGTGCAGTGGCTGCGCGACGGGCTGCACGCGATCCGCGCCAGCGCCGAGGTGCAGCGGCTGGCCGAGGCCGTCCCCGACGCCGGCGGCGTGGTCTTCGTGCCGGCCTTCACCGGGCTCGGCGCGCCCTACTGGCGGCCCGACGCGCGCGGCGCCATCGTCGGGCTGACGCGCGGCACGACGGTCGCGCACATCGCGCGCGCGGCGCTGGAGAGCATCGCCTTCCAGAGCGCGGCGCTGCTGGCGGCGATGAGCCGCGACGCGGTCGCCGCCGGCGGCGCGCCGGTGGCCGAGCTGCGCGTCGACGGCGGCGCCTGCGTCAACGACCTGCTGATGCAGTTCCAGGCCGACCTGCTCGGCATTCCGGTGGTGCGCCCGCGGGTGATCGAGACCACGGCGCTCGGCGCCGCCCACCTCGCCGGGCTGGCCTGCGGCGTGTACGCCGGCCGCGACGAGCT
The DNA here is from genome assembly GCA_050256835.1 of Betaproteobacteria bacterium. Lineage (GTDB taxonomy): Bacteria > Pseudomonadota > Gammaproteobacteria > Burkholderiales > Burkholderiaceae_C > JAMHWF01. The sequence continues at coordinate 7,279 of JBLMVT010000302.1, forward strand.
GGCCGCGCAGTGGCAGGCCGAGCGGCGCTTCCTGCCGACCCTGGCGCGCGCACGCGCCGCCGAACTGATGGACGGCTGGGAACACGCGGTGCGCCAGGCCACCGCGGCGTGAGTCACGCGGCCGTCGCGGCCTTCGGCGTGCGAAAGCGCCACCACGGCAGCGCCTGCGTCAGCGACAGCACCTCGCCGCAGCGCATCGTCGTGTAGCCGGGGAGCCGGGCCAGCACCGCGGCCCAGTCGGGGCCGGCCAGCAGCTCGCGCAGGCGCTGCACCGGCGGCTGCTCGAGCGACTCCTTCAGGCAGACGAGGAAGTAGTCGTCGTCGATCAGCGGCACGAAGCCCAGACCGAACGCCGCCGCTGCCGCCTCGATGCCCGGGCCGGCGTCGGCCAGCCCGCTGGCCACCGCGGCGGCGATGGCGACGTGCGATTCCTCGGCCGCGCCGGCGCTGCAGGAGACGGCCGCCGGCTCGATGCGCGCGGCCTGCAGCAGGTGGTCCATCAGCAGCCGCGTGCCCGAACCGGCCTGCCGGTTGACGAAGCGCACCCCCGGCCGCGCCAGGTCGGCGACGCCGCCAATCGCCAGCGGATTGCCGGGCGCGACCATAAGGCCCTGCACGCGACGCATGCAGCCGATCAGCTTGTGGCGGCCCGGCTCGAGCAGGCGCTTGAGCGCATGCGCAAACACCGGCGAGCCGTCGGCCAGCCGCGGCACGTGAAAGCCCGCGACCTGGCAGCGGCCTTGGTTGAGCGCGCGCAGGCCGTCGATGCTGCCGGCGAAGCGCAGCTCGATGTGCAGCCGCTGCTGTGCGCTGGCCAGCTCGCGCAGCTGCGGCAGCGCGAGGTCGTGGCTGGCGAACATCGTCAGCACCTGCTGCGAGCCGTCGAGCGCGTCGGTCAGCACGCGCTCCAGCTCGGCGCGCAGCGCCTCGATGTGCGGCGTGAGCCGCGTGCGTGCGCGCCGCTCGGCCCACAGCAGCCGCTCGGCGAACGGCGTGAGCCGCGCCGGCTGGCCCTGCGTCCACACGACCAGCGGTTCGCCGAGCACCTCCTCCCAGTGCTTGAGCTGGCCCCAGACGTGGCGGTACGACGCGCCGAGCGCGACCGCCGCGTGGCGGATCGAGCCTTCGCGCTCGACCGACTGCAGCAGGTCGAACAGCGGGTTGGTCACGTCGGCGCCGCGCTGGCCGTCGCTCTCGAAGCTGTACTGCAGGTGGATGCCGCGCTTGCGCATGGGCGCCGATTGGATCACGCGGCGGGCGGCGCCTCGAGCAGCCGCACCAGCGCGTGCAGCGTGCGGTTGACCGGCGTGGCGACGCCGAGCGCCGCGCCCTGGCGCACCACGTAGCCGTTGAGGTGGTCGATCTCGCTCGGCTTGCCGCGCGCCAGGTCCTGCGCGGTCGACGAGAACTGCCCCGGCATCGTGCCGGCCAGCCGGCGCACCGCCTCGGCCATGTCGCCCGGCACCTCGACGCCCAGCCGCGCGGCGACCGCCAGGCATTCGCGCACCACGTCCTGCATCACGCCGTCGATGCCCTCGCCCTGCACCAGCCGGCCGTAGGGCAGGCGGGCGATCGCCGACAGCGCGTTGTAGGCGCAGTTGAGGATCAGCTTGGCCCACAGTGCGCCAGCCACGTTGTCCGAGATCTGCACCGGAACGCCGGCGGCGACGAACAGCTCGGCCGCCTCGCGCGCGGCGGCCGACGGGCCGACCACGAGGTCGCCGCGGCCATGGTGCCTCACGTGGCCCGGGCCGGCCATCTCGGTGGCGACGTAGACGACCGCCGGCTCGACCGCCACGCCCGGCAGCCGCGCGCGCAGCCGCTCGGCGTTGTCGACGCCGTTCTGCAGGCCGAGGACGATCGCCCCGGATGCCAGGTGCGGCGCGATCGCCGCGGCCCCACTCTCGGTGTCGGTCGACTTCACGCAGAACAGCACCAGCCGCGCGCCACGCACCGCCTCGGGCTCGGTGCTTGCCTGCATCGGCACGTGCGCGCGGAACGACTGCGCCTCGATCAGCAGGCCGTCGCGGCGCACCGCCTCGACGTGCGCCGCGCGGCCGATCAGCGTCACGCGGTGGCCGGCACGCGCCAGCATGCCCCCGTAGTAGCACCCGACCGCCCCCGCCCCCATCACCGCCACGTCCATCACTCGCTCCCGGTTCGCCCGGGACGAATGCTAGGGCCTGTCGGGCCTGCGGTCTTCGTCGAAATCAGCAGGCGACGAGATCGGTGTGCCCGAAGCCCTTGGAGTAGTCGAGCACCGACACGACGGCGGGCGTCACCCGGAAGATGCGCACGTCCGCCGGGCTCGGCATCGGCAGGGGGATAGAGTCCTGCTGCGGATACTTCAGCATCAGCAGGCGCAAGGCCTTCTGCGCCTCGGCCGGGTCGGCGACGGGCTGCGCGCGCGCGGCCATCGACAGGCCGGTGATCTCCATCACCTGCGGCGTGTCGTGATCGATCGTCAGCGACACCCGGTCGTCGCGCGCGAGGTTCGCCGCCTTCTGGCTGTCCGGACCGCAAAGGAAGTAGATCGTCAAACCTTCGTTCGCGTAACCCACTGTCGTCGCCTGCGGCCAGCCGTCGGGCCTGAGCGTGGCGATCGTCATGATCCGGTGCTGGTCCAGCAGCGCCACGATCTTGCGTCTGATGTCGTCGTCCATCCGTCGTCTCCACGAAGTCGCATGACGCGCGAAGGGATAGCGTGCCGGCGGCAAGCGCGCGCGCCGTTGAGCCCCGTCAATCGAGCAGATCCTTCGCGACCGATGATGGCGCATCGATCGTTCCCTGCAGGAGACGGCATGCGGCGGCGGCGCGCAACGGGCCAACGACATCTTCGCCATGCGGTGCTGGCCTTGCTGCTTGCAGGCTGCGGCGGCGGGGGCTCTTCGATCGCGCCGTTTCCCCTGTACTCCGCCGTCGCGGTGGCCGATGTCGACGGCGACGGCCTGCCCGATGTGGTGGCGGCCTATACGGTGATCGCGGGGCCGCCGCCGCATGCCGGCTTCGTCGCCGTCCATCTGCAGGACCGCTCGAGGCCGGGTGTCTTCCTGGCGCCGTTGACCTATGCCGCAGGCACCGATCCGGTCTCGCTCGCGGTCGCCGATCTCGACGGCGACGGCCGGCTCGACATCGTCACGGCGAACGCGATCCTGGCCACCGACGGCAGCGGGCCCAGCACGGTGTCGGTGCTCCTGCAGGATGCGGCCCGGCCCGGGCGGTTCCTCGCCCCGGCCGCCTACGCCACCGGCGTGAATCCGGTCTCCGTGGCGATCGGCGACCTGGACGGCGACGGGCGGCCCGACCTCGTCGTGGCCGACGGCGAAGGCCTTTCGGTGCTGCTGCAGGCCCCGACAGCGCCCGGCACCTTCGGGCCGCGAGCGGCCTTCGGCATCGGCGGCGTTGCGACCTCGGTGGCGGTCGCCGATCTCGACGGCGACGGCCGGCCCGACCTGGTGGCCACGACGCCCACGAGCGTGCGGGTGCTGCTGCACGGACCGCAGGCGGCAGCATCGTTCCTGGCCGCGGCGAGCTACGGCGCGGGGGCGCAACCCGTCTTCGCCGCCGTGGGCAACGTCGACGGCGATGGCCGCCCCGATCTCGCGGTCGCCAACCTCGGCTCGCCGTCCGATGCCGGAACGGCGAGCGTCTCGGTCCTGCGGCAGAACCCGAGCGCGCCGGGCAGCTTCCTCGCGCCCGCCGATTACGCCACCGCGCTGCGCTCGACGACCGTCGCGATCGCCGACCTGAACGCGGACGGCAAGTCGGACCTGGTCGTGGCCGATTCGGGAGCGCTCGCCGGCCTGTGCCCGCCCGACTGCGGCAGCAGCGGCACCGGCGTGTCGGTCCTGCTCCAGGATCCGGCGACGGCCGGGCATTTCCTGGCAGCGACGAACTACCCTGCGGCCGGGGACGGCTTCGTCACCGGCGCCGTGATTGCCGACATGGATGGCGACCGCCGGCCCGATCTGGTCGTCGTCCAGTCCGGCGGCGTCTTCATCCGCTCGCAGGACCCGGCGAGTCCGGGTCGCTTCCAGGCGGCGGTGCCGCTGCCGGATTAGCGATGCACCGAAGTGGCTGCGGCCCCTCCTTGGGGGTCTCCCGGCCCGCTTCCCGCCGCTATTGCGTGCGGCCGCGCATCGATGCCGGGTGACCGGGCAGCGCCAGTGACTTGCCGGTGTCGACCAGCCGGTCGCCTTCGACGCGCAGGATCGACACGTCCTGGTCGATGAAGTTGCCGACGTAGACGTAGCGGCCGTCGGGGCTGAAGACCACGCCCTCGGGCAGCCCGCGCACCTCGACCTCGCTGCCGCGAGTCACCTTCTTGCCGTCGATGTTCAGCGCGACGATGACCGCGTTGCGGTGGTAGTGAAAGGCGTTCTTCGCGGCATTGGTACCGTGCAGCAGCACGGCGACCGCGATCTTGCCGGTCGGGCTGACGGCGAAGCCGTCGGGGCCGTCGCCGACCACCACCTTGTCGATCACGTGCGGCGGGTCGGCCTCGAGGTCGATCACGCTGGCGGTGTCGACGTTGCCGTCGGCGGCGCCGGCGTTGCCGTTGTCGGCGCTGATCGCGAGCTTGCCGTCTTGCGCGCGCCGCCTTCGTCGACCACGTTCATCGAGTTGGCGACCAGCGCCAGGTGCTCGTCGGGAGTGATCGCCAGGTTCACCGGGGGACCGATGATCGTGTTGGGCAACGGCAGGTTGGCGACGATGCGCGGCGCCAGCGGGTCCGTGCCGATGTCGACGATCGACACCGTGTCCTTGCCCGGCGCGCCGATCACCAGCTTGCCGGCATCGTCCCAGCTCGCCTTCTCGTCGTTGCCGACCAGCATCAGCGCGCGCTGACCGGGCGCGGTGGGCATCGGCGAGCAGCCGGCGAGGACGAGCAGGCCGACGGTCATCATGGCGGCAGCGTTCATGGGTTGTCGTCCGCTCGGGTGGCGGGAGTGTCCATGGACGCCGTCGCAACGCAAGCGCGGCTTGCCGCCGTGCCGTCCCGTGCCGCTGTCATTGCCTGACGAGGATCAGGCCTTCCCTCGGGCCCAGCGTGACCGTCGACACCGGCTGGCCGTTGTTCACGACGGGGTCCTGCATCCCCGAGAGCCGCCGGTAGCCCGAACCGACGTAGATCGACGCCGTCGTCGTCTTGCTCGGGTTCACCAGCGCCATGCCGTTCTCGAAGGTGCGCTTCCAGATGCCGTTCTGCGCGGGCCCCGTCGGCGCGGCGTCGAGCGGGCCGCCGATCGGCGCCCCGTATTCGTCGTACCACGACGACTTCAGGGTGCCGCCGAACGGCAGGTAGACGTAGTAGCCGCCATCGACCATCAGCGAGGACGCCAGGCCGTAGCGCATCAGCTTGTAGTCCGTGGTCGATCCGTAGACCTGGAAGAACACCGCGTGCGGGGAGGTCGTGTTCGACAGCATCGCCCGATAGCGGTTCATCATCGCGCTCCAGGTCGACCAGGTCTCGATCGACCAGGATCGACCCATCGCTCCCTCGAAGAACGCGCCGTTCAGCTTGTACTTGTACTCGGTGGACGAGAGATCGTTGTCGGCGTTGCCGATGATCCTCAGGTTGACGTTGTAGGCCCTGAGCGCCGCCCAGTACGCCGCCTGCCCGGCCCGTTGCGCGACGATGATGTCGGACTCCGTGCGCAGCTGGTTCGTGCCGATGCGCTTCCAGTCAGCATCCTCGCGCGGCAGTCCGAAGGTGTTGTCGCTGAACAGCCATTGCGCGGCCGGCGTCGGCGCGAGGAGGTTGTTGTAGTCGAACAGCGCCTTGTATTCCTGCCATGTCCGCCCGCTCGCATCCCGGCGGCCCCAGCTCGACAGGTTTAGGTCGCAGGAATTCCATGCCGTACTCCACTGGCTGAGCGTGCCGTCGGCCTTGTGCAGCCAGAAGTCGGCCTTGTTGATCGCCTGCCAGACCGGGTAGTAGAAGTCGGTCGACGTCGTCGTGCATCGCGTCTCGTTGATCGCGGCATAGAGCGCGATCGGAACGCCGCAGCGCGGATGCCGTTGGTGAAGTTCGTCAACGTCGAGCCGAAGCGCCCGCCGAGGATGATGAACTTGTACCTGGCGAGCTGTTCCTGTCGCGTCAGCGTGGTGTCGCCGCTGTAGTCGACGGCGGCGACCCGCGGCGTGCGGTAGGCCGTGGCGGAGCCGACCAGTCCGAGCGCGGCAAGGGCAAGAACGGCAAGGCGCAGCAGTGCGCCGGTTTTCATGATCACGATGACCCTCCCCAAGCGGGGCATCCCATACGCGGACGGAAGCGCCCACGCGCGCCCGCCCCACGAACGCACGCAGGCGACCGTTCTTGACCGTTCTTATCTGTCGGCCAGCCCGGCCGGCCCCGGCGTCCTCTCTGAGGAGGATTGCTGCCGGAACCCTTGTGTCAGGCTAGGCGAATGCGGACGCGAGCGACAGGCCGACGAGCGCCCGGTCTGATTCAGCGCAAGCCTTGGCCTCGCGGCGCTGCGCTCAGGCGCGGCCGAACAGCCGGCGCAGCCAGGCGACGAAGCGCGCCCAGGCGCCGGCCGGCGGCGGCGGAGCGGCCGGCACCTCGGCCGGCGGGTACTTCGCGCGCAGCGCAGCCTCGAACTTCTCGAAGAACTCGCCGGCCATCTTCTGCGCGGCCATGTCGACCAGCCGCGAGCCGATCTGCGCGATCTTGCCGCCCACCGTCGCGTGCGCGGTGTAGTGCAGCAGCGTCGTGTCCGGCCCGGTCGCCTCGAGCCGCACGCTGGCGCTGCCCTTGCCGTGGCCGGCCGCGCCGCCCTGGCCTTCGAAGGCGATGTTGTACGACTCGGGCGGCTGCAGGTCCGACAGCCGCAGCTTGCCCTTGAACTTCGCCTTCACCGGGCCGACCGCCGCGGTCAGGAGCACCTCGTACTCGTGCTCGCCGACGGCGACGATCGACTCGCAGCCGGGGATCGCGGACTTGAGCATCTCGGTATCGTTGAGCGCGCCCCAGGCGACGAGCTGGGACACCGGAAGCGCTTGCTGGCTGGTGAGTTGCATGGCGGTGACCGTTCAGTGGAGGCGTGCGGCCGGCTCGGGCCGCGCCAGCACGCGCGCGAGCTGTTCGAGGCTTTCGAGATTGTGCGCGGGCAGGAAGTCGTCGACCTGCGGCAGCATGGCGCGGATGCCCGCGGCCTTCGGCTCGAAGCGCTCGTAGCGCAGAAGCGGGTTGAGCCAGACGAGGCGCCGGCAGCTCTTGTGCAGGCGCTCCATCTCGAAGGCGAGGTCGGCCGTGTCGCCGTGCTCGAGCCCGTCGGAGATCAGCAGCACCGTGCTGCGCCCGCCGGCCAGCACGC
>JBLMVT010000303.1:0-3496 GCA_050256835.1 Betaproteobacteria bacterium
GCGTCACCTCCGCGGCGAACGACGACAGCTGGTCGACCATCGTGTTGATCGTCGCCTTCAGCTCCAGGATCTCGCCCTTCACGTCCACCGTGATCTTCTTGCCCAGGTCCCCCGCGGCCACTGCCTTGGTCACGTCGGCAATGTTGCGCACCTGGCTCGTCAGGTTGCTGGCCATCGAGTTGACCGACTCGGTGAGGTCCTTCCAGGTGCCGGCGACGCCCTGCACGTCGGCCTGGCCGCCGAGCTTGCCCTCGGTGCCGACCTCGCGCGCCACCCGCGTCACCTCGGCGGCGAAGCTGCGCAGCTGGTCGACCATCGTGTTGATCGTCGTCTTGAGCTCGGAGACCTCGCCCTTGGCGTCGACGGTGATCTTCTTGCTCAGATCGCCCGTGGCCACCGCCTTGGTCACCTCGGCGATGTTGCGCACCTGGCTGGTCAGGTTGCTGGCCATGAAGTTCACCGACTCGGTGAGGTCCTTCCACGTGCCCGCCACGCCCTGCACGTCGGCCTGCCCGCCCAGGATGCCCTCGGTGCCGACCTCGCGCGCCACCCGCGTCACTTCGGCCGCGAACGAACGCAGCTGGTCGACCAGCGTGTTGACGGTGTTCTTCAGCTCGAGGATCTCGCCCTTGCCGTCGACCGTGATCTTCTTGCTCAAGTCGCCGGCGGCCACCGCCTTGGTCACGTCGGCGATGTTGCGGACCTGCGAAGTGAGGTTGCCGGCCATCGAGTTGACCGAATCGGTCAGGTCCTTCCAGGTGCCCGCCACGCCTTTCACGCGCGCCTCCCCGCCCAGCGAGCCCTCCGTGCCGACCTCGCGGGCCACCCGCGTCACTTCCGACGCGAAGCTGCGCAGCTGGTCGACCATCGTGTTGATCGTGTTCTTCAGCGTCAGGAACTCGCCCTTCACGTCGACCGTGATCTTCTTGGACAGGTCGCCCTTGGCGACCGCGGTCGTCACGTCGGCGATGTTGCGCACCTGGTCGGTCAGGTTGCCGGCCAGCGAGTTGACCGGGTCGGTGAGGTCCTTCCACGTGCCGGCGACGCCCTTGACCTTGGCCTGGCCGCCGAGCTTGCCTTCGGTGCCGACCTCGCGCGCCACCCGCGTCACCTCGGCCGAGAAGTTGCCGAGCTGGTCGACCATCTTGTTGATCGTCTTGGCGGTGCGCAGGAACTCGCCTTCCAGCTCGCGGCCGTCGACCTCGAGCGCCATGCTCTTGGACAGGTCGCCTTGCGCCACCGCGCCGATCACGCGCGCCACTTCCGAGGTCGGATGGACCAGATCGTCGATCAGCGAGTTGATGCACTCGACCGACTCGCCCCAGAAGCCGCGCGCCTCGCGCATCGACGCGCGCTGCTTGAGCTTGCCCTCCTTGCCGACCACCTGGCGCAGCCGCCTCAGCTCGGCCGCCATCGCCTCGTTCTGCTCGACCACGTCGTTGAACACGTCGGCGACCTTGCCGGCCAGGCCGGTCCAGTCGGGCGGCAGCCGCACGCTCGCGTCGCCGCGGCGCAGCCGCGCCAGCGCGGCCAGCAGCGCCGCCAGTTCGTCGGCAGGTGCCAGAACCGAGGTGTCTTCAACCTTCATCGGAATTCCCCACGCGCCGCCCGGGCGCTCCCTCCATGCCGGGCTGCGCTATTGCATGCAACGTGCCACGGCAAGGCGGCACGCGCCGCCTTCGCGATGCTGCGCCGCGGCCCCATGTCCCGCAGCGCGGCAGGGAAATCTGACAGTCGCATTTCCGCGATCGGTAAAGCTGACACGCGCACGGCCGCACCTCCTGCGCGCATGAGGCTGGCGAATCGCGGCGGGTACCGGCGAGCGCCGCATCGCGGCCCGGCCCGCCAGCCGTGCAGCAAACGGGGTTCCCGGTTCAGCGCGGGGCGTCGGGGCCCTGTGCGGCCTCGGCAGCGCGCTCGATCTGCTCCGCCAGCTTTTCCGGCCGTGTCGCCTGCTCGAGCGCCTCGAGGCTCGGGTCGTCGTGGTCGGCCGCGCCGACCGCACCCGCGATGCGCTGCAGCAGTTCGAGCATCTTGGTGTTCTCCTGCTCGGTGAGCAGGTTGATCTGCAGGTCGAGCTGGTTGCGCCGCTCGCTGACCCGCGCCGCGCGGTTCTGGCTGATGAGGATGAAGCTCGACAGGAAGATCGCCTCCAGCGATACCACCAGCGTGAGGAAGGTGAACGGGTAAGGGTCGAAGGCGCGGCCGCCCAGGCCGACGTTGCCGCCGATCCACGCGCCGAACCACGCCACGTGCAGCCACAGGAACGGCGTGCTGCCGCAGAACGCACTGACGCGGTCGGCCAGTGCGTCGAGCGGGCCGCGACCGCGATGCGCCTCGTCCTCGAGGCGCTGCATCGCCTGCACGTTGTGCTCGGTCAGCTCCTCGGCGCTGCGCGCCCGGCGGTAGCGGTCGCCCCTGTGCTTCACACGTGCCCGAAGAAGATGATGACGATCAGCACGACGAGCGGCACGCCGAGCAGCCAGCCGATCAGGAACTTGCCCAAAGCGCACTCCCGTTCCTGCGGACCCAGGGGCCCGCTCGACCGGCTGTGGCAAACGCTGTGCCGCGTGCAGGTCGGGTTGGCGGAGCGAGCGGATCCCGGGCTTGCGGCGCGCCCCTGGCATTGCAGCCAGTGGGCGGCGGCGCCCTTCAGCCGACGTCGATGCGCAGCAGGCGATCCTCGGGCGTCTCTTCGCGCACGTAGTAGTCGCCGGTGCCGTCCTTCGACGCGAAGCGCCGCGCGTGCATCACGTCGGCGACGACGTCGACCTTCACGTCCTCGTTGTTGGCATACAGCACGACAGTCTTGCCGGCGCGCAGGTGCAGCAGCACGTCGCCGTTGACCAGCGGCTCGGCGACGTCGACGGTGTGGCCGGCGAGCTTCTCGCACAGCTCGCGGCGGCGCGTGTTCTGCGCGCGCTGGTAGTGCGCGCGCTGTTCGCGCCGCTCGGGATACAGCTCGGCCTCGACATCGGCGACGAGCCGGTCGATGTGGTCCTTCCAGTCGGCCAGCACGTCGTGGCGAAAGCGTGCCGGCGCCTTGTCGAAGGCCGCACCCAGCCGCAGGGCGCCCTCGCCCGAGTCCCAGTCGATCACCAGTTCGCAGCGCCCGTCGTTGCCGTTCATGTCGCGTCGTCGCCCCCGCACTCCACCCCCGTTCGAGTCGAGTCTACGCAGCGCCCGGCCGCAGGCGCCAGCGCCGGCGCGGGGCGAGCGCGGCGCAATTCACGCTCGCGCCACGGGCGCGTGGCTTGCCTGTCGCAAGCAGCCGCTTCGAGAAGAAACGAGATGAGAACCGCGCTAGAGGTCGCGCCGCCGCGGGCGGACAGCGCGGCATCCGTTGCTCAGGCGGTGTCGCCGCGTCCCTCGCTGCGGTCGCTGCGCTGCGCCTGCGGCCAGCCGGTGTCTTTCCGCCACGACCGCTGCCCGGCGTGCGCGCGCGCTCGGCTTCGACCCCGACAGCGGCCGGCTGCTGACGCTCGAGCCGGCCGGT
>JBLMVT010000304.1:0-2846 GCA_050256835.1 Betaproteobacteria bacterium
AGAGCAACCGTGAAGGGCGCCGATGACCGAGAGCGCCAGCGCGAGGTGCCGTAGAGCCAAGCTGCCTCCTGGCGGACGGCGGATGAGCCGCCGCGGGGCGCGACTATGACACGCCGATCAAGGCGTGTCACCGACGGGGCTGTCGTCGGCCACGAACCGAGCGCACGCGCGCACCCGACCAACGCATAAGATGCCGCCGATGCACGCTCGCACGTCGGACCGCTTGCGGCACCAGGGGCTCGCCTGGCTGCTCTGGACGGCGCTCTTGCTGCTGCCGCTGGCGCAGTCGCTCGCGGCGTGGCACGAGGTGTCGCATCTGCGCACCGGTGCCGCGAGCCAGGACGAGCGCGGCCTGCCGCACAAGGCGTGCGAGCTGTGCCTGCTCGCGGCGGCCGTGGACCATGGCGGGCCGCCCGCGGCGCCAGCTCTGCTTGCACTCGGCGACCCCGTGCCCTCGGTGGAGCCGTCGCTGCCGCCGGCCGAGCATCGCTCGGCGAGCGTCACACCGTACCGCAGCCGCGCACCTCCGTTGTCCGTCTGATCCGACCGCGCCGGCGAGCGGCCGCTGAATCGCGGCCGATCGTCGGCATTGCCTTGGACGACGGAGAACACCCATGCACCGATTCGCCGCGAGCCTCGCGCTCGCCGCCGCACTGCCCTGGCCGGCCCATGCCCAGGTGACACGCGACGAGATCCAGCAGCTACACCAGGAGATCGACGCGCTGCGTTCCAGCTATGAGGCGCGCCTGCGCTCGCTCGAGCAGCGACTGCAGGCCGCGGAGGCAGCGAGCGCCGCACCGCCGGCCGCATCGGCAACGCCACCGCCTGCGGCCCCACCCCCGCCCGTCCCAGCACCCGCCGTCGCCGGCGGTGCAGCCAATGCCTTCAACCCCGCCATCGCGCTGATCCTCTCGGGGCTCTACACCAACACCTCGCGCGACCCGGCGGGCTACGCGATCGCCGGCTTCGCGCTGCCGGCGGGCAGCGAGGCCGGCCCCGGCACGCGCGGCTTCAGCCTGGCGGAGTCCGAGCTGAGCCTGGCCGCGAGCATCGACCCCTGGCTGCAGGGTGCGGCCAACATCGCGCTGCACCCCGACGACAGCGTCTCGGTCGAAGAGGCCTACGTGCAGACCACCTCGCTCGGCCACGGGCTGACGTTCAAGGCCGGCCGCTTCTTCTCGGGCATCGGCTACCTGAACTCGCAGCACGCCCACACCTGGGACTTCGTCGACAACCCGCTCGCCTACCAGGCAATGCTCGGCACGCAGTACGGCGACGACGGCGTGCAGCTGCGCTGGCTCGCGCCCACCGACCTGTTCCTCGAGCTGGGCGCCGAACTCGGCCGCGGACGCAGCTTCCCGGGCGGCGACGACAGCCGCAATGGCCCGGGAATGACCTCGCTCGCCGTGCACGCGGGGGACGACGTTGGCGACAGCCAAAGCTGGCGCGCCGGGCTGTCGGTGCTCGGCACGAAGGCCGACGACCAGGCGCTGGAGTCTCTCGGCGCCGACGGTTCGACGCTCAACAGCCGCTTCACCGGTCGCACCCGCGTGTGGGTCGCCGATGCGGTGTGGAAGTGGGCGCCGGGCGGCAACTCGACGCGCACGAGCCTCAAGTTGCAGGGCGAGTTCCTGCAGAGCCGGCGCACCGGCACGCTCACGCCCGAGCAGGGCGGCGGCGGAGCCGCCTACCGCGCAGTGCAGTCGGGCTGGTACGTGCAGGGCGTGTACCAGTTCCTGCCGGCCTGGCGCGTGGGCCTGCGCACCGAACGCCTTGATCCCGGAACACCGGACTACGGGGCCAACGCCGGGCTGTACGCCCTGGCCGACCACCGGCCCGACAAGCACAGCCTGATGGTCGACTTCAACCCGAGCGAGTTCTCGCGCGTGCGGCTGCAGCTAGCTCGCGACCGTTCGCGCCCGGGCCCCGCCGACAACCAGCTGTTCCTGCAATACCAGATGAGCCTGGGCGCGCACGGCGCGCACAGCTACTGACCGAGGAGAACGTTATGACCGTCCACGCACGCTTCGTCGCCCTCACCGCGCTGCTGCTCGCGTTCGCGCTGCCCGCTCGCGCGGCGCTGCATGTGCTCGCCTGCGAGCCCGAATGGGGCGCGCTCACTCAGGAGCTCGCAGGCCCGCTGGTCGACGTGTCGGTCGCCACCACGGCGCTGCAGGACCCGCACCGCATCCAGGCGCGACCGAGCCTGATCGCGCGGGCGCGCAACGCCGACCTCGTCGTCTGCACCGGCGCCGAACTGGAGATCGGCTGGCTGCCGGTGCTGCTTCAGCAGTCGGGCAACGCGCGCGTGCAGCCCGGTCAGCTCGGCCACTTCGCCGCAGCCGACTACGTGCGCAAGCTCGAGGTGCCCACGCAACTTGACCGGGCGCAGGGCGACGTGCATGCCGCGGGCAACCCGCACATCCAGACCGACCCCCGCAGCATCGCGGCGGTGGCGCCGGCGCTGTCGAAGCGACTGCAGCAGCTCGATCCCGCGCACGCCGCCGACTATGCGCGCCGCGGCGAAGACTTCGAGCGCCGCTGGCGCGAGGCGCTCGCGCGCTGGGCGGCGCAGGGCGCGCCGCTGCGCGGCGTGCCGGTCGTCTCGCAGCACAAGGCGTTCGCGTACCTGTACGACTGGCTCGGGCTGAAGGAGATCGCGGTGCTCGAGCCCAAGCCCGGTGTCGAGCCGACGGTCTCGCACTTGCAGGAGGTTCAGGCCGCACTGAAGGCGACGCCCGCCCGCATGGTCGTGTACGCCGCCTACCAGGACTCGCGACCGTCGGACTGGTTGAGCAAGAGCGCCGGCATCCCGGCCGTCAAGTTGCCGTTCACGGTCGGCGGGA
>JBLMVT010000305.1:0-16437 GCA_050256835.1 Betaproteobacteria bacterium
ACCGGCCGACACCGTGGACAACTCTACGAGTTGCCCACCGCGCCGCCCTTCGACCACATGCCCACAGCTTCCCACGACCACGTTCACTGACCCCCTGAAGTCAAGATACAAGGAGACACCCGATGACCCCGACAGACTCGTTCACGGTCCGGCACGTCCGGCGGGCGGCGCGGCTGGCCGCCCTCGGGGCGCTGGCATGGGCCGCCACGTGCGTGCAGGCCCAGGAGACCTTCAAGCTCGGCATCGTCAGCTTCCTGTCCGGGCAGGCCGCCGAGAGTTTTGGCATTCCGGCCGTCAACGGCGCCAAGGTCCTGGTCGATGCCTTCAACAAGGGCGCCGCGCCCGCGCCCTACAACAAGCCCGGCTTCGGCGGCCTCACGATCGAGCCGGTCTACGTCGACGAGAACGGCGGGGCCACCAAGCAGGTGCAGGAACTGCGCAACCTGTACGACCGCGAGAAGGTCGACGCGGTGGTCGGCTATGTCGGCTCGGGCGACTGCCTGGCCGTCGCCCCGGTGGCCGAGGAGCTCAAGCGCTTCCTCGTCCTCTACGACTGCGGCACGCCGCGCATCTTCGAGGACAACAAGTACAGCTATGTCTTCCGCACCGCGGCGCACGCCACCATGGACAACGTGGCGCTCGCCCGCTACCTGAAGGCGCGCCACATCAAGGTCGACAGCTTCAACATGATCAACCAGGACTACGCCTGGGGCCAGGACTCGAAGAAGGACTTCACCTGGTCGATGGAGAAGCTCTATCCGAACGCCAAGCCCGGCGAAGACCAGTTGCCCAAGTTCGGCGCCGGCCAGTACGGCACCGAGATCTCGGCGCTGATGGCGCGCCCGGCCGATGTCACGCACTCGAGCCTGTGGGGCGGCGACCTGCAGGCCTTCATTCTGCAGGCCGGGCCGCGCGGGCTCTTCAAGCGCACGCAGGTCGTGCTGTCGGCCGCAGACCACGTGCTACCCGGCCTGGGCGACAAGATGCCCGACGGAACGATCCTCGGCGCGCGCGGCGCCTACGGCCTCATGTCGCCGAAATCGGCGCTCAACGACTGGTGGTGGAACCTCTATTCGAAGGCCTACAACGTCTACCCGGTGCAGGCACCGTACCGCATGGCGCAGTCGCTGCTCGGGCTGAAGCTCGCGGTGGAGAAGGCGATGGCGGCCAACGGCGGCAAGAAGCCGACCCACGAGCAGCTCGCCGCCGCCTTGAAGGGGCTCGAGTGGGATTCACCGGCCGGGCGCATCCGCATGGCCCTGGGCGACGGCCACCAGGCGATACAGGACACCGCCATCGGCCGCACCCGCTACGACGCGGCCAAGAAAATGGTCGTCCTCGAGGACATCGTGCGTTTCCCGGCCGACTGCGTGAACCCGCCGCCCACCATGAAGGCCGAGGAGTGGATCAAGGCCGGCTTCCCGGGCGCGAAGGGCTGCCCCTGAGCGACTGAAGCGCACACGCATCCCGTCCGCGATGAGCACCGCGCTGACGATCCTCATCGACGGCGTCACGTACGCGTCGTGGCTGTTCATCGTGGCGCTCGGGCTCACGCTGGTCTTCGGCGTGCTGAAGATCCTCAACATCGCGCACGGCAGCTTCTATGCGCTGGGCGCGTATGCGGCGGCGAGCTTCGTCGGCTGGGCCGCGAGCCTCAAGTGGGCGCCCGGGCTCTCGCTGGTGGCGATGATGCTCGCCGCGGTCGCGGTCGCGGTGGTCGTGGCGCCGCTGGCCGAACGCGGGCTGCTGCGCTTCTTCTACGGACGCGACGAGGTGCTGCTGGTGCTCGTCACCTACGCCATGTTCCTCGTCATGGAGGACGTCACCAAGCTGGTGTGGGGCGCCAACCCGTACTACGTTTCCGAACCCTACGGGCTGTTCGGCAACGTCAGCCTGGGCACGCAGACCTGGGTCGGCTATGACTTCGCGCTGGTGGCGCTGGCGGTGGTCGTCGGCCTGGCCGTCTGGTGGGGCCTCAACCGCACGCGGCACGGCAAGATCACGCTCGCCGTCATCCACAGCGCCGAGGTGGCCTCGAGCATGGGCGTGAACGTCTCGCGCGTGTACATGGCGGCGTTCTCGGTCGGCATCTTCCTCGCGGCGCTCGGCGGCGCGTTCACCGCGCCCATGATCTCGGTGCAGCCGGGGGTGTCGGTCGGGGTGATCATCGTGTCGTTCGCCGTCGTGATCATCGGCGGCCTCGGCAGCATCGAGGGCGCGGCCATCGGCGCGCTCATCGTCGGCCTGGCGCGTTCCTTCGCGGTGCACGTAGCGCCGGTGGCCGAGCTGTTCTCGATCTACGTGGTGATGGCGGTGGTGCTGATGTTCAGGCCCGAGGGCCTGTTCCAGCGCACCCAGGCGCGCAAGATCTGATGGGCGTCGGCACGCGGTCGCTGCCGCGGTCCTCCCCGAGCCTCGCGCCGTCCGGCGGCCGCCACGTGGCGACCCTGCTGGTCGTCTTCGCCGCGCTGGCCGCGCTCGGCTGGGCGAGCCCGAAGTGGCTCACCTTCCTTCTCACCATGGCGGCGGCCAACGGCCTCGTGTCGCTGGGCATCGTGACGCTGATGCGCGGCGGCGTCGTGTCCTTCGGCCAGGGCATGGTGTTCGCGACGGGCGGCTACACGGCCGCGCTCGTCTACAACAAGCTCGGCTTCACCGACCTGCTGGGCCTGGCTGCCGGCGGCGGCATCGCCGCGCTGCTCGTCGCGGCGCCGTTCGCGCCGCTGCTCTCGCGCTACCGGGGGATCTTCTTCGCCATGCTCACGCTCGCGCTGTCGATGGTCGTCTACGGGCTGCTGATGAAGCTCGACATGTTGGGCGGCTCCGACGGCTTCAACGTCGGCCGCGCGACGCTGCTCGGCTGGAAGCTGCCCGACGACCGGGTCGGCTACATCCTGTACTTGGTCACCGTGGGCATCGCCACCGTGGTCGCGATGCTGGCGCGCGTCTACTTCGACAGCACGCGCGGCCTGGTCACGCTGGCCGTGCGCGAGAACGAGCTGCGCGTCGAGTACCTCGGCGGCTCGGTGCGCGAGGCGATGGCCATCAACTTCATGCTCGCGGCGTTCTGCGGCGGCCTCGGCGGCGCGCTGGTGGTGATGTCGCTCGGCCATGTCGAGCCCAACTTCAGTTTCTGGACCACCTCGGGCGAGTTCGTGTTCGTCGCCATCCTGGCGGGCTGGCACAGCGTCGTGGCGGTATTCGTCGCGAGCACGGCGCTCGAGGTCGTGCGCTCGTTCTCCAGCGCGTACTTTCCGAATACCTGGCAGCTCGCGCTCGGCGTGTTCCTGCTGCTCGTGATCCGCTTCCTGCCCGAGGGCATCGGCTCGCTGTGGAAGCGCACGGGGAGGCGCGCGTGAGCCCACTGCTGGACGCGGTCGGGCTCACCAAGCGCTTCGGCGCCGTGGTCGCGGCCTCGGACCTGCACATCCGCGTCGCGGCCGGCGAGCGCGTGAGCCTCATCGGCAGCAACGGCGCGGGCAAGACCACCTTCGTCAACATGATCACCGGCTACCTCAAGCCGGACGAGGGCCGCATCCTGTTCGACGGCCGCGACATCACGGCGCTGGCGCCGCGCGAGATCACGCGGCTCGGCGTGGCGCGCTCGTTCCAGATCCCGCAGCTGTGCGGCGACGCCAGCGCGCTCGACAACATGCTGATCGCCAATGCCTGCCACGACCAGGGCCTGAGCTTCTGGAGGCCCGCGCGCCGGCCCGAAGCGGTGGAGCGCGCCGGGGCCCTGCTCGAGCGCTTCAGGCTGGCCGAGCACGGCGCGCGCCGCGTGGCAGAGCTTCCCGGCGGCGTGCGCAAGCTGCTGGACATCGCGATGTCGCTCTCGGGCGCACCCAAGCTGCTGCTGCTGGACGAACCGACGAGCGGGGTCGCCGCCGAGGAGAAGTTCGCCATGATGGACACCATCATGACGGCGCTGGGCCACGAGGCCATGACGACGCTCTTCGTCGAGCACGACATGGACATCGTGTCGCGCTACGCGAGCCGGGTGATCGCCTTCTACGGCGGCCGCATCATCGCCGACGGCCCGCCGGAGCAAGCGCTCGCCAGCGAGGACGTGCAGCGCTACGTCACCGGCCGGCTGCTGCAGGAGTAGGCCGTGCTCGTCATCGAGGACCTGTACGTCAACATCCAGTCGATCGAGGCCTTGCGCGGGTTCTCGCTGCAGGTGGCCGACGGCGCGATGGTCAGCCTGGTCGGCCGCAACGGCGCGGGCAAGACGACGCTCATGCGCACGCTGATGGGACACCTCGCGCCGGGCGGCGGGCGCATCCTCTTCGACGGACAGGACCTCGCCGCGCTGCCGGCCCATGGCCGCGCGCCGCTGGGCATCGGCTACATGCCCGAGGATCGCGGGCTGGTGCCCGAACTCACCGTCGAGGAGAACATCCTCGTGCCGGTGTGGGTCAGCCCCACGCTCGACCCGCACGCGCGGCTCGAGCTCATCTACCGCGTGCTGCCCGAGTTGCGCGAGATGGCCGGGCGGCGCGCGCTGCTCCTCTCGGGCGGGCAGCAGAAGCTGGTGGCGCTGGCGCGCGCGCTGGCGGCGGGCACGCGGCTGCTGCTGCTCGACGAGCCCTTCGAGGGCGTCGCCCCGGTGCTGTCGCACCGGCTGGCCGAGGTGATCGCCTCACTGAAGGGCGGCTCGCTCTCCGTGCTGATCGCGCAGAGCGATCTCAACCACTCGCGCCGCATCGTTGACAGCGAGGTCGTGATCGAGCGCGGAGCAAACGTCGCGACGGCGGTCGCCGGCTGAGTCGCGGCTTACGTGCCGCTGGACGTGCGCACCATCCGGCCCTCGCCCTGCGGCGCACGCATCGTCTGCAGCTCGTTGCCCTCGACCGTGACGCGGGCGCCGGGAGTGGGCGCCGTCTTCTGCATCAGCGTGCGCACGCTGCCGTCGTCCATGCGCACGCGCACCTCGTAGACCGTCTCCTTGCGCACGTTCTTCTCGATCTCGTTGCCGGCCAGTCCGCCGCCGACGGCGCCGAGCACGGTCATGACGGCCCTGCCGCTGCCGTGGCCGAACTGGTTGCCGACCGCGGCTCCCGCAACACCGCCCGCGACGGCGCCGAGGCCGGTGCCCGGGCCCTTCTGCTCGACGGCGCGCACGCCCTCGATCACGCCGCAGGTGGTGCAGACCGCCGCCGGCTGAGTGGCCAGCGGCGTCGGCTCGTTGCTCGCGTACTGTGCCGGCGCGCGCGGGGTCGCGGGAGCACGGCGTGCCGGAGTGGCATGCGCCTTCGCAGGCACAGGCCTGGCGTCCGCGACCTTGCTGTCCATCGTCTCGGCCGCCGCCTTGTCCGACACCCGGGCCGGCTCGACGACGCTCTCGTCAGGCGCCATCGACGCGGAGACGGGCACCGGCGGCGCGCTTGGCGCCGGACGCAACGCAAGCCCAGCGGCCACGCCTGCGGCGGCGATCGTCAGACCGCCGCCCACCATCCAGGCGGTGCGCAGGCCCGCCTTGCGCGGGGCAGGGATCGCAGGCGTCTCGTTGGTCATCGTGGTCATTTCTCGGCTTCCTCGTGAGTGGAGCTTCGCGTGCAGGCGCATACGCCATGAACGATCGGCACGACGCAAGCGTTGCCCGCCGCCGGGACCAGGGTGTAACAGCATGCAGCGCGAGGAAGCCGCCGCAATCGCGCCGCACGAGGCTGCGGGGACTCGACTTGCGGTCGGTCGGCTCGGAATTCAAGTGTTGCAGTTGGAGCTGGGTTCTGGCATCGGAGTTGCTGCCGTCCAACGGCCGCTTGCGGGAGCTCCTGCTGTGCCGCGACAGCCAGGACCGCTCCGACCTTTCAGCGCATTGGAGAACTTTTCACCGTGCCTTCAGGACTTGCGAGGGCCTGTCGCCGAGAGTGAAGGCACGGAGCGCGAGTTGCGTTCCGCATGCAACCGCACTCGAGGAGCCCGTCATGTCCAAGTCCCCTCTCGGCCTCGCCCTGACCCTTCCCGTCGTCTTGCTCGCGCTGTTCAGCGCGCCGTGGGCCAGCGCCGAGGACCCTGCCGCTGCAGCGCGCGAGCCGCACGCGCTCGGCGACCATCCGGCGGTCGTCGTGCAGCGCCTGCAGCGCAGCGCCGGCTACGACTACGCCGCCAAGTTCTATCCGCATCCGGCCTGGCTGTACCTGAGCAGCCAGCCGCCGCGCGCTGCCGACCAGGCCGCGAACGCCGCCGAGGCGGGTCGCGTTCGGTCGCCGGTCACCCTCGTGAGTGCCGGTGGAGGCTCGCGCCGGCGCGCCGACGACGCCGCGCAATGAAGGCGCCGACAACTCATCGCGCCTCGGACCCTTCCTCCTCGTCGCGAACGGCGAAGGCGATGGCCGCCACGTCCGCCGGTCGCAGCCGCGCGCCTTCGGCCTGCAGCGTCGCGCAGGCCGCCTCGCCGAGCGCCTGCCGCGCGAGCGACTGCGCGCGCCGCGTCGCCTGCGTCTCGTTGTGCTCGCGCGCCTCCTCGCGCGCGGCATAGAGCGCGTCCGACCAGCCGGCGAGCCGGGCCGCGGCGCGCGGCCGCCCTTCCAGCGCGCACAGCAGCGCCAGGTACGCGGCAGCGGCATGCTGCAGGTCGAACGCCGCCGCCTTGGACCACGCCGCCCGCGCGACCGGCCGCGCCGCACCGGCATCGTCCTGCGCCAGCAGGGCGGCCAGCAGGTTGATGCGCACGAACGCCAGGCTGTATTCGTGGCGCGTTCCGCGGAGCGAGGCGACGAGTTCCGTGCCCAGCCGCGCGGCAGCGCCCGAGTTGCCGGCCGCGAGTTCGGCGTCGATGAGGTTGCCGGTGGCGGTGGCCGCATGGCTGCCGCGCTCGCGGTCCAGCACCAGCAGGCGGCGCCCGCGCCGCAAGGCCTCGGCGGGATCGCTGCTCATGCGGGCGGCCCACTGCGCCGCTTCGGCGCGCCAGACCAGACGCTGCGCGGGCCAGGCGGCGTCCTCGACCTGCTCTGCCTCGGTGAGCAATGCGTGCGCCGCCGGCAGGTCGCTCGCCTGCGCGGCCGAGCTCGCCGCACGGCACAGGGCGTGGTAGAGCACGAAGCGATCGGGCTGGGATGCATCGATGCGGCGCGCGAGGGCGAGCGCGCGCATCGCCGCATGCCGACCGCGCACCTTCTGCGAGTCGGCGAGCACGCAGCTCAACTCGATCCAGGCACGGCATTGCAGGTCCTCGGGCAGGCCCGCGGCTGCCAGGCTCGCCTCGCAGGCGTCGGCCAGCGCCATCCGCTCCGCATGCAGCGAGGCCGGCAGCGCGCGCAGCAGGGTCGAGGCGATGCGCAGCCCGATCTCGCCTTCATCGGCCTGGCGCGCCCAGCGCAGGGCTTCGCGCGCGTTGTCGAGGTCGGACTCGTGGGCACGCAGCCAGGCGTCGACGCCGATGCGCCCGCTGAAGTATTCGACGTAGGCCGCATCCAGCAGTGCCGCCACCGCCTCGGCATGCCGCCGCTGCACCACGGCGCGTTCGCCCGACCGGGCCAGCTCTTCGAGGGCGTGGGCCCGCGGCGTCTCGAGCAGCCGGTAACGCGGCTCTGCGACCTGTTGGTCGTCGGGCGCGAGCACGGTCACGAGCGAGCGCTCGACCAGGGCATCGAGCGCGTCGATCAGCGACCACCCGTCGGCATCGTCGCCCGTGCCGGGGTCGTGCAGCACCCGGCGGACGAGCTCGAGCGAGCCGCTCCCGGCGATGACGCCGAGGCGGCGAAAGGCGCGCCGCTCGGCGGGCCCGAGCAGAGCACAACTCCATTCGAGGGCCTGGCGCAGGGTGCGCTGGCGCTCGGGCGCCGCGCGGTCCCGGCCCTGCGTCAGCACGACGAAGCGCTGCTGCATCGAGTCGCGCAGGCGTGCCAGGCCGAGCAGCGGGGCGCGCGCGGCGGCCAGCTCGATCGCGAGCGGCAGGCCGTCGAGAGCGCGGCAGATCTCGGCCACCGCCGCGACGTTGGCCGCCGAGACTTCGAAGTGACGGTCGAGCGCGCGGGCGCGCTGCGCGAACAACGCGACCGCACCGCAGCCGAGCGCCTCCGGCGCCGGCACGCCGGGATCGGGCACGGCCAGCGGGCCGATGCGGAACACCTGCTCGGCCGCCAGGCGCAGCGGCGCCTGACTGGTCACGACGAGGCGCAGCCCCGGCGCCGCGTCGTGCAGTTGCCCTGCGAAGGCCGCCACGTCAGGCAGCAGGTGCTCGGCGTTGTCGAGCGCGACCAACATCGAGAGCGGCGACACGGCCGCTCCCAGCGCGACCATCGCGTCGCCCTGCCCGCCCTGCCCGCCGTGCACGCCGAGCGCCGCGGCCACCGCACCCGGCAGGGCGGCCGCGTCGCCCACCCCGGCCAGCTCGATCCAGCACACGCCGTGCTCGTAGGCGTCGCGCCGTGCGGCGAGTGCGTGCTGCGTGAGCAGCGACTTGCCGATGCCTCCCGCGCCGACCACGCTCACCAGCCGATGGCGGTCGAGCAACGCTCCGAGCGCGGCAAGGTCCGCGTCGCGCCCGACGAGCGGAGTCAGTTCGGCGGGGAGGTTGGTGCGCAGCAGGCGCACGCGCTCGATAGGCGTCGAGGCGGGCCGCGGCGGCTCGGCCAGCGCCGATTCGAGCCGCGCGACGAAGCGGTAGCCGCGCCCCGGCACCGTCGCGACGACGCCTTCGCCTAGCACCTTGCGCAGCGCACTCATCTGCGCCGCGAGGTTGTTCTCCTGCACCACGAGGCCGGGCCAGACCAGCTCCATGAGCGAGGCCTTGTCGACCAGACGGCCGGGCCGCTCGGCGAGCGCGAGCAGCAGGTCGAACGCGCGCGCCCCGAGCGCGGCCGGCCGACCGTCGATCAGCAGGCGGCGCTCGTGCGCTTGCAGCTCGAAGCGCCCGAAGCGCAGGGGCGCGACCGTCGACTGCGAGTTCATGGGCGCCACGTCGTGTAGGAGCGACGCCGGAGCTTAGTGCAGAGCCCGCGCGGAGCGCGAGGGGCGGACCTCGGAACCGAAGGAGTCGCGCCCGGGAGAGGAGGGCGCCCAAATCCAGGCGTTCGAAGGGCCCAAGCTTAGCTTCTCGTCGGCTTGGACAGGCGTACTCACTAGTGGTATTTACTTAGTTCATTTGAACGAGGAGCGTGCTGGCAGTCTTGTCACACTCTGTTGCATGACGGTTCCGCTTTCAGGCAGGCCGAACGTGAGGTAGTGGAGCGCCACGGCCGACCTTTCCAACTGGGAAGGAGATCCGACATGATCAGCGACGAAGGCCTTCGCACGGTGATTGCAGCGGCCCATCAGGCGGCCAGCGATCCCGGTCGGTTCGACGACATGCTGGTGCTGCTCAGCGACGTCTGCGCCGCGCACGGGAGCGTGCTGTTCACACCGTTGCTAGACCCGGAAGGCAAGAACCTGGCGGCGTCTTCCGGCTGCTGCCAGGAGGCCATGGGCGAGTACGCCCGCGACTGGGCTGCTCACGACATCTGGGTGCGAGAGATCCGGGCGAAGCATCGGCATACCGTCGCGGGCGATGTGCTGGTCGGCCAGGAGATTCTCGACCCCGCCCAACTCCATCGTTCGCCGTTCCATGCCGACTTCCTGCGCCGCTACGACATCGAATCGGTCGTGAGCATGCTGATCCACGACGGATCGGGGCGTTTGATGCCGGACACGCGCGTCTCGCTCTATCGGCCACCGGGAGCGACCCCTTTCGGGGAAGCGGAAAAGGCTGCGATGCGCTCCTTGTGGCCGCATCTGCGCAGTTCCGTCGAGACGTACTGGCTGCTGCGCAAGGCACGCGAGTTCGATCGCGTGGTCGAGTCCGCGCTGGACGAGGTGCCCCATCCCTTGTGGATCCTGCGAGAGGACGCTGCCTTTGACTACGCCAACGCTGCCGCGCGAGCACTCATGGGAGCGGACGACCACTGGATACGTTGCGTCGGCCAACGCATCGTCAGGTTGGGCGACTGTCACGAATCCGAGTTGCAGGCAGCCGTGCGCGGCGCATCACGGGGTACAACGTCGACGCTGGTGACGACACGATCGAGCGGTGATGCTCTCGAGCGCGCCGTCGTGCATGTCATCCCCGTGACGGCGAGCAGCCCGTTTGCCAGATGCTGGCCTGGGGGGAGGGCCCTGCTGTCGCTGACCCTCCCGTCAGACTCCGACACAGAAGCGGCGTGGCTCGATCGCGTGGCAAGACATTACGGGCTCACGCCGGCCGAGGCGAGGGTGCTGGGTCGCCTCGTCGAAGGTCAATCGCCCAAGGAGATCGCTGACGAATTCACGCTGGCGTTGAGCACGGTGCGGACACATCTGCGAGCACTGCTCTCCAAGACCGAGTGCCGCAGACAGGTCGATCTGCTTCGAATCGTCATGCGGCACTGACTTCGGTTCCGGCAAGCCGTCGGTGACCTGTGGCGTCCGGGGACCGAGCCGCCGACGATCGATCCCGCGTCTCTCCGCGCCGTCCGTCACACGTCGATGTTCGCCGCCCTCAGCGCGTTCGTCTCGATGAATTCCCGCCTCGGCTCGACCTCGTCGCCCATCAGCATGATGAACACGCGGTCGGCTTCGATGGCGTCGTCGATCTGCACCCTCAGCAGGCGGCGCACCGACGGGTCCATCGTCGTATCCCACAGCTGCTGGGGGTTCATCTCGCCCAGGCCCTTGTAGCGCTGCCGGCTGACGCCGGACTCGGCCTGCTGCATCAGCCAGTCCATCGCGGCGCGGAAGTCGGCAACCTTGGCCTCCCGGGCCTTGTCGCCCTCGCCCTTCCTCACCACCGCGTCGGGGCCGAGCAGGCCCTTGAAGGTGCGGCCGGCGGTCGCCAGCACCTCGTAGTCTGCGCCGTGCACGAAGTCGGCGTTGATGACGCTCGAGCGCACATTGCCGTGCTGGCGACGGCTGATGCGCAGGATGTGCTTGTCGGTGCGCGCATCGAACTCGGCCGCCACCTCGGCGTCGTGCAAGGCAGCCTTCATCGCCCGCGCCGCGGCCTCCGCGCCCTCCAGCGTGTCGAGGTTGAGCGTCACCTCACCGCTGGCCAGCACGCGCAGCGCCTCGAAATCCATCCAGTTGGCCAGCCGCGCGATCACGTTCTCGGCCAGCACGTACTGGCGCGCCAGCGCCTCGAGCGCCTCGCCCTGCAGCACCGGCACGGCGCCGGCGGCGTCGGCCACGCCGGTCGCGAGCTGCGCCCCCTTCAGGGCGACCTCGAGCATGTAGGCGTCGAGTTCGTGCTGGTCCTTCAGGTAGCGCTCGTCCTTGCCGTGCTTGACCTTGTACAGCGGCGGCTGCGCGATGTAGATGTGGCCGCGCTCGACCAGCTCGGGCATCTGGCGGAAGAAGAACGTCAGCAGCAGCGTGCGGATGTGCGCGCCGTCGACGTCCGCGTCGGTCATGATGATGATGCGGTGGTAGCGCAGCTTGTCGGGGTCGAAGTCGTCGCCCCCCGCGCCGCGTCCGATGCCGGTGCCCAGCGCGGTGATCAGCGTGAGGATCTCGTTGCTGGTCAGCAGCTTCTCGTAGCGCGCCTTCTCGACGTTGAGGATCTTGCCGCGCAGCGGCAGGATCGCCTGGAACTTGCGGTCGCGGCCCTGCTTGGCGCTGCCGCCGGCGGAGTCGCCCTCGACGAGGTAGATCTCGCACAGCGCGGCGTCCTTCTCCTGGCAGTCGGCCAGCTTGCCGGGCAGGCCCAGGCCGTCGAGCACGCCCTTGCGGCGCGTCATCTCGCGCGCCTTGCGCGCGGCCTCGCGGGCGCGCGCGGCGTCGACGATCTTGCCGCAGATGATTTTCGCGTCGGTCGGGTTCTCCTGCAGCCAGTCGGCGAGCTTGCTGGCGACGATGTCCTCGACCGGGCCGCGCACCTCGGAGCTGACCAGCTTGTCCTTGGTCTGGCTGCTGAACTTCGGCTCGGGCACCTTGACGCTGATGACGCACGCCAGGCCCTCGCGCATGTCGTCGCCGCTGACCTCGACCTTGGCCTTCTTCGCCAGCTCGTTGTCCTCGATGTACTTGTTGATGACGCGCGTCATCGCCGCGCGCAGGCCGGTCAGGTGCGTGCCGCCGTCGCGCTGCGGGATGTTGTTGGTGAAGCAGAGCACCGACTCGGTGTAGCCGTCGTTCCACTGCATCGCGACCTCGACAGCGATCGGCGTGTTCTGGTCGCTCAGCTTTTCGCCGACGGCATGGAACACGTTCGGGTGCAGGACCGTCTTGCCCTTGTTGATGAACTCGACGAAGCCCTTCACCCCGCCGACGTAGGCGAAGTCGTCGGCCTTGCCGGTGCGCTCGTCGACCAGCCGGATGCGCACGCCGTTGTTGAGGAACGAAAGCTCGCGCAGCCGCTTGGCCAGCACGTCGTAGTGGAAGTCGATGTTGGAGAAGATCGTCTCGTCGGGCAGGAAGTGCACCTCGGTGCCGCGCTTCTCGGTCTCGCCGAGCACCTTCATCGGGCTCACCTCGACGCCGCCGCGCTGCTCGACCAGGCGGTCCTGCACCGCGCCCTGGCGGAACTCGAGGTAGTGCACCTGGCCGTCGCGGCGGATCGTCAGCCGCAGCAGCTTGGACAGCACGTTGACGCAGCTCACGCCGACGCCATGCAGCCCGCCCGAGACCTTGTAGCTGTTCTGGTTGAACTTGCCGCCGGCGTGCAGCTCGGTGAGCGCGATCTCGGCGGCCGAGCGCTTGGGCTCGTGCTTGTCGTCCATCTTCACGCCGGTCGGGATGCCGCGGCCGTTATCGACGACGGAGATCGAGTTGTCGGCGTGGATGGTGACGACGATGTCGTCGCACCAGCCGGCGAGCGCCTCGTCGATCGAGTTGTCGACCACCTCGAACACGAGGTGGTGCAGCCCGGTGCCGTCCGAGGTGTCGCCGATATACATGCCCGGGCGCTTGCGCACCGCCTCCAGGCCTTCGAGGATCTGGATCGAGCCTTCGCCGTAGCCCGCCGAGGCTTCGCCGTTGGTTCCCGGGTCTTGTGCGTTGGTTCGGAGATCGGTCATCGGGCAATCAGATCCGCATCGGCATCACGACGTACTTGAAGCCGGCCTGCTCGGGGATCGTCATCAGCGCCGAGCTGTTGGCGTCCTGCAGCGACAGCGTCACCATCTCCTGGCCCATGTTGGCCAGCGCGTCCATCAGGTAGGTGACGTTGAAGCCGATCTCGATCGAGTCGCCGGCGTAGTCGATCTCGATCTCCTCCTTGGCCTCCTCCTGCTCGGCGTTGCTCGACGCGATGCGCAGCGACCCAGGCTCGAGGTTCAGGCGCACGCCCTTGAACTTCTCGCTGGTGAGGATGGCCGCGCGCTGCAGGCTGGCCAGCAGCGGCACGCGACCGAGCGTGACGTGGTTCTTGTGCGTCTTCGGGATGACTCGGTTGTAGTCGGGGAACTTGCCCTCGACCAGCTTGGTGACGAACTCCATGCCCGAGAACGCGAACTTCGCCTGGTTGCCGGCGAAGCGCATCTCGATCGGGCTGTCGTCGTCCTTGTCGTCGCGCAGCAGGCGCTGCAGCTCGAGCACCGTCTTGCGCGGCAGGATCACCTCCTGCTTCGGGATCTCGCCGGACAGCTGTGCCTGGGCCAGCGCCAGCCGGTGGCCGTCGGTCGCGATGAGCGTCAGGCTCGAGCCCTCGGCGACGAACAGGATGCCGTTCAGGTAGTAGCGGATGTCATGCACCGCCATCGCGAAGTGAACCTGGTTGATCAGCGCCTTCAGTGTCTTCTGCGGCACCGAGAACGCCGGCCCGAAGTCGGCCGCCTCCTGCACCAGCGGGAAGTCATCGGCAGGCAGCGTCTGCAGCGTGAAGCGGCTCTTGCCGCCGGCCAGCGTCAGCTTGTTGGCCGCGGAGCTCAGCGTCACCGTCTGGTCGGCCGGCATCGAACGCAGGATGTCGATCAGCTTGCGCGCGCCCACCGTCGTGGCGAAGCTGCCCGCGTCGCCATCGAGATCGGCGCGGGTGCGCACCTGGATCTCGAGGTCGCTGGTCGTGAACTCGACCTCCCCGCCGTTCTTGCGCAGCAGCACGTTGGCCAGGATGGGCAGCGTGTGCCGGCGCTCGACGATCCCCGACACCGCCTGCAAGGCCGCCAACACTTGTTCCTGCGCTGCTTTCAAGACAATCATTTAAGCCTCTTGGAGATCAGTCGTTGTAGTAGAGGGCGCCCGGGGCTGTGGGCAAGCGCATTTTCTCCTGTCGCGACACGGCCTTACGCCCCTGAAAACCATGTGCGCCGAGGCCTGCCGGCGCGCGCACGAACGGCGAACAACTGGCGCGGCCGGGCGTGCTCTGTGGATGAGGCACGAGTTTGCTTCGAGGTTGTCCCCAGCGTTGTCACGGCGCGGCATCAGCCCTTGAGCGTCTGCTCGAGCACGTGCAGCTGCTGGTTCAGTTCGGCGTTCTTCTGCCGCTCGCCGCCGATCTTGCGCACCGCGTGCAGCACCGTCGTGTGGTCGCGCCCGCCGAACAGTTCGCCGATCTCGGGCAGGCTCTTCTGCGTCATCTCCTTGGCCAGGTACATGGCGATCTGGCGCGGCCGCGCGATCGACGCCGGGCGCTTCTTCGAATACATGTCGGCGACCTTAATCTTGTAGAAGTCGGCCACCGTCTTCTGGATGTTCTCGACGCCGACCTGCCGGTTCTGGATCGACAGCAAGTCCTTCAGCGCCTCGCGCGCCAGCCCGATGTTGATTTCCTTGTGCGAGAAGCGCGAGTAGGCGAGCACCTTGCGCAGCGCGCCCTCGAGCTCGCGCACGTTGGCGCGCACGTTCTTGGCGACGAAGAAGGCGACGTCCTCGGGCATCACCGTGCCTTCGGCCTCGGCCTTCTTGATCAGGATGGCGACGCGCATCTCCAGCTCGGGCGGCTCGATGGCGACCGTCAGCCCGGCGTCGAAGCGGCTGGTCAGCCGCTCGTCGATGTCGACCAGGCCCTTCGGGTAGGTGTCGCTGGTCATGATGATGTGCGCGCGCTTGGCCAGCAGCGCCTCGAAGGCGTTGAAGAACTCCTCCTGGGTGCGGTCCTTGCCGGCGAAGAACTGCACGTCGTCGATCAGCAGCAGGTCCAGCGAGTGGTACTTGGCCTTCAGTTCGTCGAAGGTCTTGCGCTGGTAGTTGCGCACCACGTCGCTGATGAACTGCTCGGCGTGCAGGTAGAGCACGCGGGCGTCGGGCCGGTCGGCGAGCAGCGCGTTGCCCACGGCGTGGATCAGGTGCGTCTTGCCCAGGCCGACGCCGCCATAGATGAACAGGGGGTTGTACATCTGCCCCGGCGCGCCAGCCACGTGCAGCGCCGCGGTGCGCGCCATCTGGTTGGCGCGGCCGGGCACCAGCGTGTCGAAGGTGAGCGCCGGATTGAGGCGGTGCCGGCTCGGCTGCACGGCCGCCGGCGCAGGCGTTAGCGAGCCGAGGGCGGGATGGCCGTCGGTGCCCAGTGCGTCGGCCACGCGCACCATGCTGCCGTTGGTGGCACCCACCGGCCGCGCCGGCACGGCGTCGCGCGGCGCCAGCGTCAACTCGAGCCGCACCGTCTTGCCGGCCAGTTCGCTCAGCAGGGCCTCGATGCGCCCGGCGTACTGGTTGCGGATCCAGTCGAGCTTGAAGCGGTTGGGCACGGCGAGCGAGACCAGCGCCTCGGCCTCGCCGCGGTCGGTGACCAGCGCGTCGGGCAGCGGGCGGATCCAGGTATTGAATTGCTGTTCAGGCAGTTCGGCGGCCAGCCGGTCGCGGCCACGCTGCCAAAGGTCGGCACTCATGCGTTTTGTGGAAAACCTCGGTGACGAGCGCCGCGATTGTACGTTGCCGGACCGCCGCAGCGGACGTTATCCACAACCGGGCGGACCCGGATGGCGAGGCGCGCGCCGGCGTGGCAGGGAAGCCCGGAAGTTTGACCGGCAGGTGCCTTTTTGCTTTAATGCGCGGTTTTTCCGGGTCACGCGGCCTGCCGAACGGCGCGGCCCGGCCCAGCGAAGGAATCCCGATGAAACGCACCTACCAGGCCTCCAAGGTCCGCCGCGCCCGCACTCATGGCTTTCTCGTGCGCATGAAGACGCGCGGCGGCCGCGCCGTGATCAACGCGCGCCGCGCCAAGGGCCGCAAGCGCCTGGCCGTCTGACGGCCGTCGGCCGATGGTCGGCCGCATCGTCCGGTCGGCCGATTTCGAGCGCGTGCTGCGCCGGCCTCCCTGCGCCCGCTCGGGCCTTTTCGCGATCCATCACCTGCCTGCCGAGGCTGCAATGCCGGAGTTGTCAACAGTCGTCGACGACGAGCGATCACCGGTTGTGGATGAATTCGCGGCTTCGGCCTTTTTCGGCAGCGTCGTGCCGAAGCGGTTCGCACGCCGGGCCGTCACGCGCAACCTGGTCAAGCGGCAGATCCGGGCCGCTGCCGTGCGCCACGCCGGCGCGCTGCCGGCCGGGCTGTGGGTGGTCCGTCTGAAGGCGCCGCTCGACGGCGCGCGCTGGCCGAGCG
>JBLMVT010000306.1:0-9317 GCA_050256835.1 Betaproteobacteria bacterium
CCGGCAGCAGGTCGACGAACTCGTTCATCTCGCTCTTCAGGAACGCCCAGCCGCGCTGCAGGTGGCGCAGCAGGCTGTGGCTCTTGTACTGGGTGATGACGCCGATGCGGCGGATGCCCGAGTTGAGGCAGTTCGACAGCGCGAAATCGATGATGCGGAACTTGCCACCGATGTAGACGGCCGGCTTGGCGCGCCGGTCGGTCAGGTGCTTGAGCCGGCTGCCGCGCCCGCCGGCCAGCACAAGCGCCACCGCGCGCCGGGGCAGTTCCAGGCTGCGCGCAAGGTCGGTCGTGTCCACCATCGCGGTCTCCTTGGACGGGAGCCTACCCGGCGCCGCTGCCCGGGCGCAATCCCGCCGCGTCAAGACACTTCGGCCGCCGTGTCCGCCGGACCGCGGCGGTGGTCCAATCGCGGCATTCGACATACTTGGCGACCATGACAAAACCGGTTTCCTTCGCACCCGAGTCGGCGGCGATGCCGCTCGACGAACAGCTGCTCAACACCGTCGGCGTCGCCCCCGACGCGGCCAGCGCCGCCGACCTCCTACACGCGGTCGCGCAACTTGCGCGGCGCCGCCTCGCGGCGCGCTGGGTGCGCACGCAGGCCGCCGAGCATGACGCCAAGGCGCGCCGCATCTACTACCTGTCGATGGAGTTCCTGATCGGGCGCAGCTTGACCAATTCGCTGGCCGCCCTGGGTCTGGCCGGCGAGGCGCGCGCGGCGCTGCGCGAGCACGCCGCCACGCTCGAGGACGTCGCTGCCGAGGAGCCCGACGCGGCGCTCGGCAACGGCGGCCTGGGCCGGCTGGCGGCGTGCTACCTCGATTCGATGGCCACGCTCGGTCTGCCGTCGTTCGGCTACGGCATCCGTTATGAGTACGGCATGTTCGCGCAGGAGATCCACGGCGGACGCCAGGTCGAGTACCCGGACCCGTGGCTGGCCAACGGCACGCCGTGGGAATTCCCGCGCTCGGGCATCGGCCATGCGGTGCATTTCGGCGGCTGGGTCGAGCAGGACGACGGCCACGCCGTCTGGCGACCGGCCGGCGAGGTCGTCGCCAAGGCCTACGACATGGTCATCCCGGGACACGGCAGCGAGCACGTCGGCACCCTGCGGCTGTGGAAGGCGGTGGCACCGGCGCACATCGACCTGCACGCCTTCAACAGCGGCGACTACGCGCGCGCCGCCGAGGTGAAGAACGAGTACGAGAACATCTCCTGGGTGCTCTACCCGAACGACAGCACGCCGGCCGGCCGCGAACTGCGGCTGCGCCAGGAGTACTTCTTCGTCGCCGCCTCGGTGGCCGACATCCTGGCGCGCCACTTGTCCGAGCACGACAGCCTGGCCGACCTCGCCGACGCGGTGGCGATCCACCTCAACGACACCCACCCGGCGATCGCGGTGGCCGAGCTGATGCGCGTGCTGACCGACGAGCACGACATGCCCTGGGCCGAGGCCTGGTCGCAGTGCCTGCGCATCTTCTCCTACACCAACCACACCCTGATGCCCGAGGCGCTCGAGACGTGGCCGCTCGGCCTGGTGCAGCACGTGCTGCCGCGCCACCTGCAGATCATCTTCCGCATCAACCACGAGTTCCTGCTCGAGGCGGGCCGGCACAGCCCGGACGACCTCGACTTCCTGCGCCGCGTCTCGCTGATCGACGAATCGGGCGAGAAGCGGGTGCGCATGGCGCACCTGTGCGTGGTCGCGAGCCACCAGGTCAACGGCGTGTCGGCGCTGCACTCGAAGCTGCTGACGCGCACCGTGTTCGCCGACTTCGCCGGCCTGTGGCCCGAGCGCTTCACCAACGTCACCAACGGGGTGACGCCGCGGCGCTGGCTCGGCGAGGCCAACCCGGCGCTGGCCACGCTGCTCGACGACACGCTGGGGCCACGCTGGCGCTTCGACCTCGACCGGCTCGCCGAGCTGGCGCCGCTCGCCGGCAACGCGGACTTCCGCCGGCGCTTCGCCGCCGCCAAGCGCGCCAACAAGGAGCGGCTGGCGCGCCTGGTCGAGCGCGACACGGGGGTCGTGCTCGATCCCGCCGCCCTGTTCGACGTGCAGGTCAAGCGCATCCACGAGTACAAGCGCCAGCTGCTCAATCTGCTGCAGGTGGTCGCGCGCTGGCAGCGCCTGCACGACGACCCGCTCGCCGACCTGGTGCCGCGCGCGGTGATCTTCTCCGGCAAGGCCGCCTCGTCGTACGCGATGGCCAAGCAGGTGATCCGGCTGATCAACGACATCGCCGCGGTCGTCAACCGCGACGCGCGCACGAACGGCCTGCTGAAGGTCGTGTTCGTGCCCAACTACGGCGTCTCGGTGGCCGAGGCGATCATGCCCGGGGCCGAGCTGTCGGAGCAGATCTCGACCGCCGGCACCGAGGCCTCGGGCACCGGCAACATGAAGCTCGCGCTCAACGGCGCGCTGACGATCGGCACCGAGGACGGCGCCAACATCGAGATCCGCGACAAGGTCGGTGCCGACAACATCTTTATCTTCGGCCACGACGCGGCGCAGATCGACGAACTGAACCGCCGCGGCTACCAGCCGTTGCGGCTGTACGAGGCCGACCCGCGCATCAAGCGCGCGCTCGATGCCATCGCCGCCGGGACCTTCTCGCCCGACGAGCCGCACCGCTACCGCGGCCTGGTCGACGCCCTGCTGTGGGGCGGCGACCACTACAAGCTGCTGGCCGACTTCGACGCCTACGTGGCCGCGCAGGCCCGCGTCGACGCGCTGTACCGCGACCCCGAGGCGTGGGCGCGCAAGGCGATCGCCAACGTCGCCGCGATGGGCGCGTTCTCGTCCGACCGCAGCATCCGCGAGTACGCAGCGCGGATCTGGAACGTCGCACCGCTGGTCAAAGCGTAGCCGCCGATGCTGGCCGCCGCCGACGTCGAACGGCTCCTCGCCGCCCGCCACGGGGATCCGTTCGCGGTGCTCGGCCCGCACGCCGACGGCGCTGGCGGCTGGGCGGTGCGCACCCTGCAGCCTGATGCGCACGCCATCACCCTGCTCGATGCGGCGAGCGGTCACGCGATCGCGCCGCTGGCACTGACCCATCCCGACGGACTGTTCGAGGCCACCGGCCAGGGCGCGCCGCCGGCGAACTACCGCTTCCACGTGCGCTGGGCGCAAGGCGAGCCGCAGATCGTCGACGACGCCTACCGCTTCGGGCCGCTGCTCGGCGAGCTCGACGCCTGGCTGCTCGGCGAGGGCTCGCACCTGCGCCCGTGCGAGATCCTCGGCGCGCACCCGCGCGTGATCGGCGGCGCAGCCGGCACGGCGTTCGCAGTGTGGGCGCCGAACGCGGTGCGCGTCAGCGTGGTCGGCGACTTCAACCGCTGGGACGGCCGGCGCCACCCGATGCGGCTGCGCCGCGAGTGCGGCGTGTGGGAGATCTTCGTGCCCGGCATCGGCGAGGGCGCGCACTACAAGTACGAGATCGTCGCCGCCGACGGCAGCGTGCTGCCGCTCAAGGCCGACCCGTACGCGCTGCGCGGCGAGCTGAGGCCGGCCACCGCCAGCGTGGTCGCGCGGCTGCCGTCGCGCCTGCCGCCCTCCCCCGGCCGGCAGGCGGCCAACGCGCTCGACGCGGCGATCGCGATCTACGAGGTCCACCTCGGCTCGTGGCGGCGCGGCGAGGACGGCGGCTTCCTCGACTGGGGCCAACTCGCCGACACGCTGATCCCCTACGCGGCCGACCTCGGCTTCACCCACCTCGAGCTGCTGCCCGTCGCCGAGCACCCGTTCGACGGCTCATGGGGCTACCAGACGCTGGGCCTGTACGCGCCGAGCGCGCGCTTCGGGCCGCCGGCCGGCCTGCGCCGCTTCGTCGAGCGTGCGCACGCGGCCGGCCTGGGCGTGCTGCTCGACTGGGTGCCGGCGCACTTCCCGACCGATCCGCACGGGCTGGTCGAGTTCGACGGCACCCACCTGTACGAGTACGCCGATCCGCGCGAGGGCTTCCATCTCGACTGGAACACGCTGATCTACAACTTCGGCCGGACCGAGGTGCGCAACTACCTGGTCGGCAACGCGCTGTACTGGCTCGAGCGCTACGGGCTCGACGGCCTGCGCGTCGACGCCGTCGCCTCGATGCTCTATCGCGACTACAGCCGCGAGCCGGGCCAGTGGCTGCCCAACGTGCACGGCGGGCGCGAGAACCTCGAGGCGATCGCCTTCCTGCGCCGCATGAACGAGGTGGTGGGTGTCGAGTGGCCGCAGGCGGTGACGGTGGCCGAGGAGTCGACCGCCTTCCCGGCGGTGTCGCGGCCACCGTACGCTGGCGGGCTGGGCTTCCACTACAAGTGGAACCTCGGCTGGATGCACGACACGCTGGCCTACCTGGCGCGCGATCCGATCCACCGCAAGTACCACCACCACGAGATGACCTTCTCGATGGTCTATGCGTTCAGCGAGAACTTCGTGCTGCCGCTGTCGCACGACGAGGTGGTGCACGGCAAGGGCTCGCTGCTGGCGCGCATGCCCGGCGACCGCTGGCAGCGCTTCGCCAACCTGCGCGCCTGCCTCGGCTACATGTACGGCCACCCCGGCAAGAAGCTGCTGTTCATGGGCGCCGAGTTCGCGCAGGAGCGCGAGTGGAACCACGACGCGGCGCTCGACTGGCACCTGCTCGACGACCCCCTGCACGCCGGCGTGCAGCGGCTGGTGCGCGACCTCAACCGCTTCCTGCGCGAGGCGGGTGCGCTGCACGAGGTCGACTTCGCGCCCGCCGGCTTCGAGTGGATCGAGCATCGCGACGCCGAGCGCTCGATCTTCGCCTTCGTGCGCCACGCGCGCGACGACGCGCCGCCGGTGCTGGTGGTCGGTAATTTCACGCCGACCGTGCACCGCCGGCTGCGCCTGGGCGTGCCGCGCGCCGGCCGCTGGCACGAGCGCATCAACACCGATTCCGAGCACTACGGCGGCAGCAACGTCGGCACGCCGTTCAGCGCCGCCTACAGCGAGGGCCACGGCGCGCACGGCCGCGCACAGTCCATCGTCGTCGACCTGCCGCCGCTGGCGACGGTGATGTACCAGTGGAGCGCGTCATGAGAGGCCCTGCACGGCCGCTCGAGGCCGGCCGCGCCTGGCCGCTGGGTGCGACCTGGGACGGCAGCGGCGTCAACTTCGCGGTGTTCTCGGCGCACGCCGAGCGCATCGAGCTGTGCCTGTACGACGAGGCCGGCGAGGTGGAGCGCGCGCGCTGGCCGCTGCCCGGGCGCAGCCACGACGTGTGGCACGGTCGGCTGGCCGGCGCCGGGCCGGGGCTGGTCTACGGCCTGCGTGCGCACGGCCCCTGGCAACCCGCGGCCGGGCACCGCTTCGATGCCAAGCGCGTGCTGCTCGACCCCTACGCGCGCGAGATCGTCGGCAGCGTCGAGGCCGGCCTGAAGGCTCGGGTCGTCGACGATGCGCGCTTCGACTGGGGCGACGACCGGCCGCCCGGCATCGCCGACGACGACACCGTGCTCTACGAGCTGCACGTCAAGGGCTTCACGCGCCTGCACCCCGGCGTGCCGGAGCCGCTACGCGGCAGCTACGCCGGGTTGGCGAGCGAAGCCGCCATCGCCCACCTGCAGCGGCTGGGCGTGACGACGCTGTCGCTGCTGCCGCTGCAGCAGCGCGTCGACGAGCCGCGCCTGGCGCCGCTCGGGCTGTCCAACTACTGGGGCTACAACCCGATCGGCTACTTCGCCGTCGAGCCGCGGCTGGCCGCCACGGTCGCGCCGCGCGACGAGTTCCGCGCGATGGTGAAGCGGCTGCACGCCGCGGGGCTCGAGGTGGTGGTGGACGTCGTCTTCAACCACACCGCCGAAGGCGACGAGCACGGCCCGACGCTCGCCTTCCGTGGCCTCGACAACGCCAGCTACTACCGGCTGCGCGAGGACGATCGCTCGCGCTACGAGAACCCCAGCGGCTGCGGCAACGCGCTCGACATCACGCGGCCGCGCGTGCTGCAGCTGGTGATGGACAGCCTGCGCCACTGGGTGCAGGTGCTGCACGTCGACGGCTTTCGCTTCGACCTGGCGCCGGTGCTGGCGCGCGAGCGCGACGGCGCCTTCGATCCGAACGCCGCCTTGCTGCGCGCCGTGGCGCAGGACCCGGCGCTCGCCGGCGTGAAGCTGATCGCCGAGCCGTGGGACGTCGGGCCCGGCGGCTACCGCCTGGGCGAGTTCCCGCCGCGCTGGCTCGAATGGAACGACCGCTTCCGCGACGCCGTGCGCCGCTTCTGGCTCGGCCAGCCCGCGACGCGCGGCGAGTTCGCGCGCCGGCTGGCCGGTTCGGCCGACGTGTTCGAGCGCCCCGGCCGTGCGCCAGCCGCCTCGGTCAACTACCTGGTCGCGCACGACGGCTTCACCTTGCGCGACCTGCTCAGCCACGAGCGGCGGCACAACGAGGCCAACGGCGAGCACAACCGCGACGGCTCGGCGCACGAGGTGAGCAGCAACGGCGGCGTCGAGGGCGAGACCGAGGATCCCGCGGTCAACGAGCGCCGCGGGCGGCTAGCGCGCGCCCTGCTCGCCACCTTGCTGCTGGCGCAGGGCACGCCGATGCTCGCCGCCGGCGCCGAGCTGGGCCATACGCAGGGTGGCAACAACAACGCCTACTGCCAGGACAACGCGATCAGCTGGATCGACTGGTCGCGCGTCGACGACGCCCTGATCGGCCACGTGGCGCGGCTGCTCCAACTGCGCCGGCGCTGGCGCCCGCTCGGTCCGCGCTGGTACGACGGCGGCGGTCTCGCATGGTTCGATGCCGACGGCGGGGCCCTCGACGAGGCCGCGTGGCGCGATCCCGCGCGGCGCAGCCTGGGCGCGCGCGCCCAGGCGCTGGTGCTGCTGTTCAACGCCGAGCCCGAGGCGCTTCGCTTCGTGCTGCCCGAGGGCCGCTGGCGGGTGCTGTACGACAGCGCTGTCGACGGTACCCCCGAAGTGCCCGGGGCCGCCGGCGTGTACGCTGTCGGCCCGCACGGCGTCGTCCTGCTGCGCCTGGAATCCGCACCATGAGACTGCCCCGCGCCAGCGGTATCTTGCTGCACCTCACCTGCCTGCCGGGCCCGCACGGCTCGGGCGACCTCGGGCCCGGCGCCTTCCACTTCGTCGACTGGCTGGCGACCGCCGGGCAGCGGCTGTGGCAGGTGCTGCCGCTGGGTGGTATCGGCGCCGGCCACTCGCCGTACACGAGCAGCTCGGCGTTCGCCGGCAACCCGCTGCTGATCGACCTCGGCGACCTCGCCGAGCACGGCTGGCTCGACGCCGGCGACCTCGTCGCCGACCCGCCGTTCGACAGCACCCGCGTCGACTACGAGCGCGTCGTGCCGTGGCGCATGGAGCGACTGACGCGCGCCGCGGCGCGCTTCGCCGCTGCCGGCTCGATCGAGGACAAGGCGCGCCACGCCAGCTTCTGCCGCGAGCAGCGCGCCTGGCTCGACGACTACGCGCTGTTCACGGCGCTCGAGGAGGAGCACGGCGGAAGCCCCTGGTGCGACTGGCCGGCGCCGCTGGCGCGGCGCGACCCCGACGCCCTGCGCGAGGCCGCGGCGCGGCACGCCGACCGCATCGCGCTGTGGACCTTCTGCCAGTGGCGCTTTGCCGAGCAGTGGCGCCGCCTGCACGCCCACGCGCACGAGCGCGGCGTGCACATGATGGGCGACGCGCCGATCTTCGTCGCCTGGCAGAGCGCCGACGTGTGGGCGCGGCCGGGCCTGTTCGAGCTCGATGCCGAAGGCCGGCCGGCCGTCGTCGCCGGCGTGCCGCCCGACTACTTCAGCGCCACCGGCCAGCGCTGGGGCAACCCGCTGTACCGCTGGAGCGCCCACGCCGCAGACGGCTACGCCTGGTGGATCGCGCGCGTGCGCCACCTCTTCGAATGGGTGGACGTGCTGCGCATCGACCATTTCCGCGGCTTCGCGGCGTACTGGACGATCGACGCCAGCGAGCCGACCGCGCTGCACGGCCACTGGCGGCCCGGCCCGGGCGAAGCGCTGTTCGAGGCGATCGAGGGCGCGCTCGGCAAGCTGGCGATCGTCGCCGAGGATCTCGGCGTCATCACGCCCGACGTCGACGCGCTGCGCCGCCGCCATGCGCTGCCGGGCATGCGGGTGCTGCAGTTCGCCTTCGCCGACGGCAGCGGCAACCGCTACCTGCCGCACAACCATGAGCCCGACAGCGTGGTCTACGTCGGCACCCACGACAACGACACCGCGCTCGGCTGGTGGGCCTCGATCGACGAGGACGAGCGCCGCCATGCGCGCGACTACCTGGGCAGCGACGGCTGCGAGATCCACTGGGACCTGATGCGCGCGGCCTGCGCGTCGGTGGCCGACACCGCGGTGCTCACGATGCCCGACGTGCTCGGGCTGGGCAGCGAGGCGCGGCTCAACACGCCCGGGCTGGCCGAAGGCTGCTGGCGCTGGCGCTTCGACTGGAGCCAGGTCGAGCCCTGGCACGCCGAGCGGCTGGCGGCCTTCGCGCGGCTGTACCGGCGCGACGGCACGGCGCTGGAGTAGACAGCAAACGAAAACGGGCGCCGCCTGGCGCCCGTCACCGATCGGGACGCCGTCAGGCGCCCGCGCTCTTCGACTCAGTTCAACGGCACCTTCTTGCCGTCCTTGTAGACGTACAGCGTCATCGCGGGGTTCTTCAGCTCGCCGTCCGGCTCGAACTGGATGCGCGCCGTCACGCCCTGGTAATCGGTCTTTGCGAGGAATGGCAGGTAGACCTTCGGGTCCGCCGAGCCGGCCTTCTCCATCGCGTTGACGAGCACGCCCACCGCATCGTAGACGTACGGCGAGTAGATCTGGAACTGGCCAGGGTACTTGGCGTCGTAGCGCTTCTTCCAGGCCGCGCCGCCGGGCATCTTCTCGAGCGAGGCACCGCCTTCGGCACAGACCACGTTGCCCAGCGTCTTGGCGCCGCCCGACAGTTCGATGATCTTCTGCGTGCAGATGCCGTCGCCGCCGAAGAACTTGGCGTTGGTCAGGCCGAGCTGCTCCATCTGGCGCAGCATCGGGCCGGCCTGGGCGTCCATGCCGCCGTAGAAGATGCCGTCGGGGTTCTTCGACTTGATGGAGGTCAGGATCGCCATGAAGTCGGTGGCCTTGTCGGTCGTATATTCCTCGCCGACGACCTTGATGCCCTTGGCGGCGGCGGTCTTCTTGAACACCTCGGCCACGCCCTGGCCGTAGGCGGTGCGGTCGTCGATGATCGCGACCGACTTCAGGTGCAGGTTGTTGGCCGCATGCAGCGCCAGCCCGGCGCCGAGCGCGTTGTCGTTGGCGAGGATGCGGAACGCCGTCTTGAAGCCCTGCT
>JBLMVT010000307.1:0-5476 GCA_050256835.1 Betaproteobacteria bacterium
CGCCAGCCTCGACCCGACGGCCAAGCGCGAGGTCGAGGCGCTGATCGCCGAGTTCGCCGACGAGGGCATGACGGTCGTCATGAGCACGCACAACCTCGGCCAGGCCAAGCGGCTGGCCGACCGGGTGATCTACCTGGAGGCCGGACGCATCGTCGCCGACCGCTCGAGCTTCGATTTCTTCAACGCGCCGCTGCCCGACGAGGCCGCGCAATTCGTCAAAGGAGAACTGCCTTGGCACTGACCCGACCGCGGCGAGCCCTCGCCGCCACGCTGCTGGCCGGCGCTGCGCTGCTGCCCCTGCTCGCGCGCGCCGCCGATGCGGCCGACAAGTTCATCGTCATGGCGTCGACCACCTCGACCGAGCAGAGCGGGCTGTTCCCGCACCTGCTGCCGCACTTCACGCAGGCGACCGGCATCGCGGTGCGCGTCGTCGCGCTCGGTACCGGGCAGGCGCTCGACATGGCGCGCCGCGGCGATGCCGACGTCGTCTTCGTGCACGACCAGACGGCCGAGCAGAAGTTCGTCGCCGAGGGCTGGGGGCTCGAGCGCCGGCCGGTGATGTACAACGACTTCGTGATCGTCGGGCCGAGGGACGACCCTGCCCACGCCAAGGGCCACGACGTCGTCGAGGCGCTGAAGAAGATCGCTGCGGCGAATGCGGTGTTCGTGTCGCGCGCCGACAAGAGCGGCACGCACGCGGCCGAGCTGCGCTACTGGAAGACTGCCGGCGTCG
This sequence comes from Betaproteobacteria bacterium, assembly GCA_050256835.1. Taxonomy (GTDB): domain Bacteria; phylum Pseudomonadota; class Gammaproteobacteria; order Burkholderiales; family Burkholderiaceae_C; genus JAMHWF01. The sequence goes on from JBLMVT010000307.1 coordinate 734, forward strand.
ACGCGCCGGCGTCGGCGTTCAAGAACTACGAGCAGTGCGGCTGCGGCATGGGCCCGGCGCTCAACATCGCGGCCTCGAAGAACGCCTATGCGCTGACCGACCGCGGTACCTGGCTGTCGTTCAAGAACCGGCAGGACCTCGCCGTGCTCGTCGAGGGCGACAAGCGGCTGTTCAACCAGTACGGCGTGATCGTCGTCAACCCGACCAGGCATCCGCACGTCAAGAAGGACCTCGCGCAGGCCTTCTCCGACTGGGTGGTGTCGCCGGCCGGCCAGGCCGCGATCGCGTCCTACAAGGTCGGCGGCGAGCAGCTTTTCTTCCCCAACGCCCACACGCCGTAGCCGGCGCCTGTCGCACATCGGGACACCCGCCGGGGCATTCCCGGGGCTGCCTCGGTGCGCCCGCGCTTCTAGCATGCGCGGCCATCGCATCGACCCGCATCCCATGTCGCATCGAACCGTTCCGGCGCGGCTGGCTCTCGCCGCCGCGCTCGCCGCCGTCGCGCCTGCCGCCCTTGCCGCCGACAACCCCGCCGAGGCGCTCGAGCTGCCCAAGGTCGACGTGATCGGCACCACGCCGCTGCCCGGGCTGGGCACGCCGCTCACGGACGTGCCCTCCAACGTGCAGGTCTACACCAGCAAGGAGATGGGCCGCCAGCGCCAGGGCAACCTGGCCGAGTTCCTCGAGCACAACCCGACCAGCGTCACGGTCAACGCGGCGCAGGGCAACCCGTACCAGCCCGACATCAGCTTCCGCGGCTTCACCGCCTCGCCGCTGGTCGGCGTGCCGCAGGGCCTGTCGGTGTTCCAGGACGGCGTGCGCATCAACGAGCCGTTCGGCGACATCGTCAACTGGGATCTCCTGCCGCAGTCGGCGATCGCCAGCATCCAGCTCATCCCCGGCTCGAATCCGGTGTTCGGCCTGAACACGCTCGGCGGGGCGCTGTCGATCTACACCAAGAGCGGCAGCCAGTTCCCGGGCGGTGCGGTCGAGCTGTCGGGCGGCTCGTTCGGCCGGCGCACCCTACAGGTCGAGCACGGCGGCAGCCGCGGCGCGTGGGACTGGTTCCTCACCGGCAACGTGTCGCGCGACCGCGGCTGGGCCGAGCACAACCCGAGCCGCGTGCGCCAGTTCTTCGGCAAGCTCGGCTGGCAGACCGACCACGACGACCTCGATCTGAGCCTGAGCGCCGCCGACAACCGGCTCGAGGGCACGCAGACGCTGCCGCCGTCGTTCTTCGACGACGTGCGCCAGGCCTACACCTACCCGGACATCAACAAGAACCGGCTCGCCATGCTGGCGCTCAAGGGCAGCCACTTCTTCGACGAGGACGTGCTGCTAGGCGGCAACCTGTATCTGCGCCGCTACCGCAACCACAACGTCTCGTCCAACGTCAACGACGAGTTCGGCGCGATCGACCCGGACACCGGCGCAGTCGACACCGTGCAGGCGCTCAACGACCGTTCGGCGATCGACCAGACGAGCTACGGTTTCGGCCTGCAGCTCACGCTCGGCCGCCCGCTCGCGGGCCGCCGCAACCAGCTCGTGCTCGGCGTCGGCGGCGACTTCGGCCGCGCGCACTACACGCAGGATGCGCAGCCGGCGATGTTCGATGCTTCGCGCGGCGCCGTCGCGATCGGCGACTTCGAGCCACAGACCGACGCCAGGACGCGCACCCGCAACCTCGCGATCTACGCGATGGACACGCTGGCGCTCGGGCCGCGCTGGAGCGTGACCGCCAGCGGCCGCTACAACGACGCCCGCGTCACGATCCGCGACCAGAGCGGGACCAACCCCGACCTCGACGGCGATCATGCGTTTCGCCGCTTCAACCCTGCGCTCGGGCTGACGTTCAACCCGACGCCCGAGCTGACGGCCTACGCCAGCTACAACGAAGGCATGCGCGCGCCGACGGCGATGGAGCTGACCTGCGCCGACCCGACCGCGCCGTGCAAGCTGCCGAACAGCTTCCTCGCCGACCCGCCGCTGAAGAAGGTGGTCGCCAAGACCATCGAGGTCGGCGCGCGCGGCAAGCGCGGCGAGATGAGCTGGAGCGCGTCGCTGTACCGCACCGACCTGCTCGACGACATCCAGTTCGTCAGCAGCGGCGGCGCGATCAACGCCGGCTTCTTCCAGAACGTCGGCAAGACGCGGCGCGAAGGCATCGAGCTGACCGCCGGCACGACGTGGGGGCCGGTCGGCCTGGTCGCGCGCTACAGCGCGATCGCAGCGGCCTACCGCACCGGCTTCGTCGAGCACAGCCCGGTCAATTCGAGCGCCGACGCCGGCGGCGACATCGCCGTCGCGCCGGGCGACCGCATCCCCGGCATCCCGCGTCAGACGCTGCGCGTGCGGCTGGATCTCGACGCCACGCCGAGCGTCGCGCTCGGCGCCAACCTCGTCGCCAGCAGCTCGAGCCGGCTGCGCGGCGACGAGAACAATCGCGACGTGCACGGCGAGGTGCCCGGCTATGCCGTCGTCGACCTCGACGCGCGCTGGCGGCCGGCGAAGCACGTCGAGGTGTTCGGCCGCCTCAACAACGTGTTCGATCGCCGATATTCGAACTTCGGCATCCTCGGCCAGAACGTGTTCGCCAACGCCGCGCGCAGCTTCGACCCGGCGCACGCCGTCGCCGAGCCCTTCCTCGGCATCGGCGCGCCGCGCGGCGCCTGGATCGGGCTGCGCTACGAGTGGGAATAGGGCGCGGCCGTCAAAGCTCGATCTCCATCCCGTCGTAAGCCACCTCGATGCCGCGCCGCGCCAGCTCGGCGTGCTCGGGGCTCGTCTCGTCGAGCACCGGGTTGGTGTTGTTGACGTGGATCAGCAGCTTGCGCGCGGCCGGCAGCCCGGCCAGCACGTCCATCATCCCCGGCGTGCCGGCCGGGCCGCCGGCCAGCGCCAGGTGGCCGAGATCGCTGGCGCGCTTGCGGCCGACGCCGGCGGCGATCATCTCGTCCTCGCGCCAGTGGCTGCCGTCGACGAGCAGGCAGTCAGCGTCGCGCATCGCCTCGACCTCGTCGTCGCCGACTCGCGCCAGCACCGGCGCATAGAACAGGCGCTGACCGCTGGCGCTGTCGAGGATGCGCAGCGCGATGTGGTCGCCGACCGGCGTCTCGCTGCGCGGAGTGGCGTAGGGCGGCGACTTGCCGGCCACGGCGACCGCCTCGAACTGCAACGTCGAAAAGCCGTTCACCGCGAAGCGCGCGGCGCGGTGCTCGCCCGCCACCGGGATGAGGTGCCAGTGCACGCCGCAGTAGTGCTGCAGCACCGGCAGGATCGGCAGTCCGGCGGTGAGGTGCTCGAACACGCCGGGCGTGGCGTACAGCTCGAGCGGCCCGCCCTGGCGCAGGCTGAGCAGGCCGCTGACGCCGTCGATGTGCGCGTCGGTCAGCACGATGGCCGCGATCGGCGTGTCGCGCGGCCCGTGGCGCGGCTGCAGGGCGGGCCGGGCGCGGATCTGCTGCGCAATGTCGGGCGACGCGTTGAGCAGCACCCAGGCGTGGCCGTCGGCCGAGACGGCGACCGAGCTTTGCGTGCGCGGCGCCGCGCGCAGCCGGCCCGAGCGCTGGCCGGCGCACAGCGCGCAGCTGCAGTTCCATTGCGGGAAGCCGCCGCCTGCACCCGAGCCGAGAACGAGAACTTTCATGAACCGGCGATTCGCAATGCGTCAGACGAGCGGGACGACGATACTGAGCTCACTCCGCAAGACCCATGCCGCAGCCCAGCGCCGACCTGCCGACCGGATCGCCTTCGGGGTTCGCCCTAGGCGAGCCCTCGTGGCTCGATGCCGGCGACGGCCATCGCCTGGCGTGGTGGCAGGGCGGCAGCGCATCCGGCGTGCCGTTGCTGCTGCTGCACGGCGGCCCGGGCGGGCAGACGCGGCCCGAATCGGTTGCCCTCTGGCACGGCCTGCCGGTGCGCTGGATCGCCTTCGATCAGCGCGGCTGCGGGCGCAGCGAGCCGGCCGGCGAGACGCGCCACAACACGCTCGACGCGCTGCTGGGCGACATCGAGCGGCTGCGCGCTGCGCTCGGCATCGAGCGCTGGGCGCTCGCCGCCGGCTCGTGGGGCGCGCTGCTCGCGCTGGCCTGCCTGCGGCGCGAACCGTCGCGCGTGCGCGCATTGTTTCTGCGCAGCCCGTTCACGGGGTCGCGCGCCGAGGTCGAGCGCTACCTCGCGCCGTGGTTCGACTGGCTGGGAGCGGCCGGCCGCGCGGCGCTGGGCGGCGACGCCGACGCGCTGCCGCGCCTGTTCCAGGGCACGACAGCGCGCCACGCTGAGACAGCGATCGGCGGCGAAGCCCTGCTCGCCGATGCCTGGTCGCGCTTCGACGACGCGCAGTCGCAGCCGGGCGGCGTCGCGGCGCGCGCCGCGCGCTGGAGCGTGCCGGCACAGCCAGCGGCACCGGCGCCGGCCTGGCGCGTGTTCGGCCACTACGCGGCGCATGGCTGGTTCCTCGAGCGGCCGCTCGTCGAGGCGCTGCCGGCGCGTTCGTCGTGGTGCGGTCCGCTGGGGCTGGTGCACGGCGCGCTCGACGCCTGCTGCGACCCGGCGACGAGCCGGGCACTGGCGCGCTGGCACGGCGCCGCCGATCACGTCGAGGTCGCCGAGGGCGGTCACCGCATGGCGCAGCCCGCCATGGCCACGGCGCTGCGCGCCGCGGCCGAACGCTGGCTCGCGCGGATCTGAGCGAGCGCCGCTCAGGCGCTGGCGCGCCAGCGCAGCTTGCGGTAGATCGTGTTG
>JBLMVT010000308.1:0-10521 GCA_050256835.1 Betaproteobacteria bacterium
GTGTCGCGGCTGATGCCGCGGCCGCCGGCGCAGGCGACGCGCCGCGCCGGCACCAGCACGGCCGCCGTGCGCCAGCTGTGGGTGCTGCGCGACGGCCGGCTCGTCGCCGTGCCGGTGGTGCCCGGCGCCAGCGACGGCCGCCTGACCGAGGTCGACAGCGCGCAGTTGCAGCCCGGCATGGCCGTCGTCATCGGCCAGGTGAGCGGGAGCGCGCGGTGAGCGACGCGGACGCACCGCTGATCCGGCTGCGCGGCATCGGCAAGGTCTATGGCCAGGGGACGGCGGCGGTGCATGCGCTGCGCGATGTCGACCTCGACATCGCGGCCGGCGACTTCATCGCCATCATGGGGCCGAGCGGCTCGGGCAAGTCGACCGCGATGAACATCATCGGCTGCCTCGACACGCCGAGCGCCGGCGAGTATCTCTTCCAGGGCGTGCCGGTCCAGTCGCTGAGCCGCGACCAGCGTGCGCAGCTGCGCCGGCGCCACCTCGGCTTCGTGTTCCAGGGCTTCAACCTGCTGCCGCGCACCAGTGCGCAGGAGAACGTCGAGCTGCCGCTGCTGTACCGGGGTGAATCGGCGGCGGCCCGCCATGCCGCCGCGCGCGAGGCGCTGGCCTCCGTCGGCCTGGGTGGCTGGGAACACCACACGCCAGCCGAACTGTCGGGCGGGCAGCAGCAGCGCGCGGCGATCGCACGCGCTCTGGTGACCAAGCCGACCGTGCTGCTCGCCGACGAGCCGACCGGCAACCTCGACACGCAGCGCAGCCGCGAGATCATGGACCTGCTCGTCGCGCTCAACCGCGACCGCGGCATCACGGTCGTGATGGTCACGCACGAACCCGACATGGCCGCCTACGCGCACCGTGTCGTGCGCTTCGTCGACGGCCGCGTCGAGAGCGACCGGCTCAACCCGCCGCGCGTGGCGGCCGCGACCGAGGCCGCCTGATGTGGTGGAACACGCTGCTGCTGGCGCTGCGCGAGATCCGCCGCAACCTGCTGCGCTCGTTCCTCACCGTGCTCGGCATCGTGATCGGCGTGGCGGCGGTGATCACGATGGTGACGCTGGGCAACGGCGCGACGCGCGCGGTCTCCGACCAGATCTCCAGCCTGGGCAGCAACCTGCTCATGATCCGCCCCGGCCAGCGCCTCGGGCCGGTGCGCGACGCCGCCGGCGCGCCGCCGTTCAAGGAGGCGGACGCGCAGGCGCTGGCGACCCAGCTCACCGGCATCCGCGCCGTCGCGCCCTCGGTCGGCAGCGGCCAGACGGTGGTGCACGGCGCGCGCAACTGGGCGACCATGGTCACCGGCACGACGATCGACTACTTCTCGACCAACAACTGGCGCCTCGCCGACGGACGCGTCTTCACCGAGGGCGAGGAGCGCGCCGGCGCGGCGGTGTGCGTGATCGGAGCGACGGTGCGCCGCGAGCTGTACGGCGCCGAGGACCCGATCGGCAGCCTGCTGCGGCTCAAGCAGTTCTCGTGTCAGGTGATCGGGCTGCTGAGTCCCAAGGGCCAGGCGGCGTTCGGGCAGGACCAGGACGACATCGTCGTCGTGCCGCTGCACACGCTGCAGCGGCGCATCACGGGCAACCAGAACGTCGGCACGCTGCTGGTGTCGATGACCGACGGAGCGGACGCCGAGCAGCTCAAGCGTGCCATCGAGCAGCTGCTGCGCGAGCGGCGCAAGCTCTCCGAGCACGACGACAACAACTTCAACGTGCTCGACACGCGCCAGATCGCCGAGACGCTGTCGGGCACGACACGCGTGATGACGCTGCTGCTCGGCGCGGTGGCGGCGGTCAGCCTGCTGGTCGGCGGCATCGGCATCATGAACATCATGCTGGTCAGCGTCACCGAGCGCACGCGCGAGATCGGCGTGCGGCTGGCGATCGGCGCGCTCGAGCGCGAGGTGCTGCTGCAGTTCCTGATCGAGGCGGTGGTGCTGGCCTCGATCGGCGGGCTGATCGGCGTGGCGCTGGCGACCGCCGCCTCGGCCGTGCTGGCGCGCGTGATGGAGGTGCCGTGGCTGTTCGACCCGTCGATCAACCTGCTGTCGTTCGGCTTCTCGGCGGCGATCGGCGTCGTCTTCGGCTACTTCCCAGCACGGCGTGCGGCGAGGCTCGACCCGATCGAGGCACTGCGTCACGAATGACACCGCAGGTGGCGCGGCCCCTTGCGCACCGTCAAGGGTGACGGGGTGGCGCGCGCCCACAGTGTCGCCCGGAGGACGCTGGGGATGGATGGCAAGAACGAGGTCGCGACCTCGCGGATCGAATCGGCCGACGACGGCGAGGCGGCGGCCATGCCGGGTGCGCTGACGGTGCGCGCGCGGCTGCGCCTGCTCGTCCTGGCGTGCGTGCTCCCGGCACTGGTCGCGGCCGCGCTCGCCGTCGTCGCCGCGTACGGCGAAGGGCGCGCGGCGCGGCTCGAACTCGCGCTCGCGAGCGCGCGCTCGATGTCGCGCAGCATCGATGCCGAGCTGGGCAACGCCGTGGCGGGGCTGCGCGTGCTGGCCACGTCGCCGTCGCTCGTCCGGGGCGACCTCGCCGCCTTCTACGACCAGGCGCGCAGCGCGCTGGCCCACCAGGGCGCGAGCACGGTCATGCTTGGCGATATCCACGGGCGGCAGCTGCTCAACACCTTCGCGCCGTACGGCGCGCCGCTGCCGCCGCGCGGCAGCCCGGCCGTGCTGCAGGCGGTGCTCGACAGCGGCGCGCCGGCGGCCTCGGACCTGTTCGTCGGCACCGTCACGCGCCAGCCGATGGTGTCGGTGGCCGTGCCGGTGCAGCAGGGCGGCCGCGTCGCCTACGTGCTGGCGGCCGGCTTCCTGCCGCGCCGCTTCGCCGAGGTGCTGGCCCGCCAGCAGCCCGATCCCGACTGGGTGGTGAACGTCATCGACCGCAGCGGCACGCTGGTGGCGCGCACGCACGGAGCCGAGCGCTTCGTCGGCCGCCAGGCGGTCCCGACGCTGCTGTCGGCGATCCGCGCCGGCCCCGAAGGCATGGTCAAGGCCGAGCTGCTCGAAGGCATCGAGGTGCTGGCGCCGTTCCACCGCTCGCGCACCACCGGCTGGACGGTTTCCGTGGCCATACCGCGAGCCTCGCTGCTGGCCCCGCTGGAGCGTGCGATCGCCTGGCTCGGCCTGGGCACCGTCGTGCTGCTGTCGCTCGGTCTGTTCTTGGCGCGTCGCGCGGCGCGGCCGATCGCCGATTCGATGAGTGCGCTGGTACCCCCCGCGCTGGCGCTCGGGCGCGGCGAGCCGGTGGTCGTGCCGCCGCTGCCGCTGCAGGAGGCTGCGCAGGTGGCGAGCGCGCTGCGCCAGGCCGAGCGCCTGCTGCGTCGGCGCACCGTCGAGCGCGATCGCTTCGCCCACGGGGAGAACCTGCTGCGAATGCGCAACGAGCAGCTCGCCCACGCCGCTTCGCACGACGCGCTGACCGGGCTCGGCAATCGCTCGCTGTTCGAGGTCGCGCTCGCGCGTCGCCTGCGCGATGCCGGAGGCCGGCCCTTCACCCTGCTGTACGTCGATCTCGACGATTTCAAGCCGGTCAACGACGCATACGGCCATGCGGCGGGCGACGACCTGCTGCGCGCCGTCGCCGCGCGGCTGGCCGGCAGCTTCCGCGAGGACGACGTCGTCGCGCGGCTCGGCGGCGACGAGTTCGCCGTGCTCGTCGACGGGCTGCCGCCGGCGCAGGCGCTGGCAAGCGCGCGCGCGCTCGTGCAGCGCCTGTCCGAGCCGTACGCCATCGGCGCCTGGCGCATCGAGGTCTCGGCCTGCATCGGCGTGGCGGGCTATCCGGACCACGGCACGTCGGCCGAGGACTTGCTGGCCGCGTCCGACGCGGCGATGTACCACGCCAAGGCGACGGGCAAGCGCGACTGCGTCGTTTCCGGGTTCGCCGCGCTGACGTAGCCGTCGCCCTTACATTGGGGGCGAGGAGGCCCGACCATGGCGCTATCCGGGGTCAACTGGTGGCAGGCCGGCGCACAGCGCTCGGCGCAGGCGATCGCCGACAGCCTGGCGCAGCGCGCCGGCGTGTCCTTCGCGGTCGTGCTGGCCGACGGCAGCCACCTCGCCGCGGGCGCGGGCGCGCCGGCGTTCAGCATCGCGTTCCGCACCGACGCCGCGCTGCTGGCCACCTTCGCGCGTGGCCACATCGGCCTGCTCGAGGCCTACTTCGAGGGCACGGTCGACGTCGAAGGCGACCTGCACAGGGCCTTTGCCGCCGCGCTGGCGGCCGGCTTCGACCTGCAAACGCGCCCATGGAACGCACTCGAGAACGGCCTGCACGAGTGGCGCCACTCCAACGCCTCGATCCCCCAGGCCAAGGCCAACGCGCGCCTGCACTACGGGCTGGGCGCGGCGTTCTACCGCCTCTGGCTCGACGACCCGCTGATGATGTACACGTGCGGCTACTGGCCCGAGGGCACGGCCACGCTCGAAGAGGCGCAGCGCCACAAGATCGACCACGTCTGCCGCAAGCTGCGGCTGGCCCCCGGCGAGCGCTACGTCGACATCGGCTGCGGCTTCGGCGGCTTCATGTTCCGCGCGCTCGAGACGACCGGCGCGCTCGGCACCGGGCTCAACACCGCAACCGAGCAGGTGCAGTGGCTGCGCGAGGAGATCGCCAAGCGCGGCCTCGACGGGCGCCTGGCGGTGCGCGAGGCCGACTTCCGCGAGGTCGACGGTCCCTACGACAAGGTGGTGTCGATCGGCGTGCTCGAGCACGCCGGCCGCGACCAGCTCGCCGAGGTGGTGCGTGCGCACGCCGCCTTCCTCGCCCCCGCCGGGCTGGGCGTGCTTCACTTCATCGGCCACGTCGGCCGCTACGACACCGAGCTGTTCATCCGCAAGCACGTCTTCCCCGGCGGCTGGATCCCGAGCCTGGCCGACGTGGTGGTCGAGATGGAGCGCGCCGGGCTCGAGGTGCTCGACGTCGAGAACCTGCGCCGCCACTACGCGCTCACGCTCGATGTCTGGGCCGAGCGCTTCGAGCGCCGCTGGGACGAGATCCGCGCGCTCGACCCGGCGCGCTTTTCCGAGCGCTTCCGCCGCATCTGGCGCAGCTACCTGGTCGGCTGCGCCGAGATGTTCCGCTCGCCGAGCGGCTACACGCACCTGTTCCAGATCGTCTTCAGCAAGGGCAACGTGGCGGCGCTCGCCTATCCGATGAGTCGCGCCCACCTCTATGCCTCCTGAGGGCGGCCATGCCGCGCGCTGTAGGCGGCTGCTTGCCGCGCTGGCGGCGGGCGACGCCGGCGCGCCGCTCGGCCTGGCCAAGGCGACCTCGAACCTGTTCCGCGACCGCAAGGCGACGCCCAAGCACCGGCTGGACCTCGGCGAATTCACGCACGTGCTCGGCATCGACGGCGCGGCCGGCACGGCCGACGTCGAGGGCCTCGCCAGCTACGAGGCGCTGGTCGCGGCGACGCTGCCGCACGGCGTCATGCCGGCGGTCGTGCCGCAGCTCAAGACGATCACGGTCGGCGGCGCGGCCGCCGGCGTCGGCATCGAGGCGACCTCGTTCCGCCACGGTCTGGTGCATCACACGATGCGCGAGCTGGAGGTGCTGCTGCCGGGCGGCGAGATCGTCGTGTGCACGCCGACCAACGAGCACGCCGACCTGTTCCACGGCTTTCCCAACTCCTACGGCACGCTCGGCTACGCGTTGCGGCTGGTGCTGGCGACGCAGCCGGTGCTGCCCTTCGTGCGCGTGGTGCACGAGCGCCACGGCGGCGCGGCGTCGTTCTTCGCGGCACTGGCCGCGCGCTGCGACGACCGCCAGGTCGACTTCGTCGACGGCGTCGCGTTCGACGCCGGCACGCTGGTGCTCAACACCGCCACCTTCGCCGACGAGGCGCCCTGGACCAGCGACTATGGCTACGAGCACATCTACTGGCGCTCGCTGCGGGAGCGCGAGGTCGACTGGCTGCGCGCCGCCGACTACCTGTGGCGCTGGGACACCGACTGGTTCTGGTGCTCGCGCAACTTCGGCGCCGAGCGGCCGTGGCTGCGCCGCCTGCTCGGCCGCGAACGGCTCAACTCGCGCACCTACGCGAAGCTGATGCGCTGGAACGCGCGCTGGGGGCTGACGCGGCGCTGGGCGCGGCTGCGCGGGGTGCACCCCGAGTCGGTGATCCAGGACGTCGACATTCCGCTCGAACACGCGGCCGAATTCCTCGCCTTCCTGCTGCGCGAGGTCGGCATCACGCCGGTCTGGGTCTGCCCGCTGCGCGAGCCGGGTGCCGGCGAGGCCTTTCCGCTGTACCCGCTGCGAGGCGGCCGGCTGTACGTCAACTTCGGGTTCTGGGACGTCGTCGAGAGCCGCAGCGCGCGCCCGCCGGGGCACTACAACCGCCTCGTCGAACACGAGGTGGCGCGCCTGGGCGGGATCAAGTCGCTCTATTCCGACAGTTTCTTCACGCCCGAGGAGTTCGCCGCCGCCTACCGGCTGCCGGCCTACGAGGCGCTGAAGGCGCGCTACGACCCGCAGCGGCGACTGCTCGGCCTCTACGACAAGTGTGTGCTGCGTGCCTGAGGGCCCACTGTTACGTCGCTCAGGGACCACTTTCAGTTGATCCATTAAGTTCTTATTTCTGCGGAACTTTTCCCGTTCCGACCCCACTTGATGGTCGACTTGTAAGTTCTTGATTTGATTGATTTTTTCCGCAGAGTCTCGTTGACCTCCTGCAACACCTCCGCTAAAGTGGGCCAAAGTGCAATTTAGTGGGGCGACGTGTCCGGTTTTGTCTTCCAAGGGGCCTCGGCACTGACGCTGGACGGCAAGGGGCGGGTCACCGTCCCCGCCCGGCATCGCGACGTGCTGATGGCCACCGCCGGGGGGCAGCTCACGCTCACCAAGCACACGGCCGGCTGCCTGCTGGTGTTCCCGCGGCCGGCTTGGGAGCAGTTCCGCGACAAGCTGGTCGGGCTGCCGTTCGAGGCCGACGGAATCCGCCGCGTCTTCCTCGGCAACGCCATGGACGTCGAGATCGACGGCGCCTCGCGCATCCTCGTCTCACCCGAGCTGCGCGCCGCCGCGGGGCTGAAGCGCGACGTGATGCTGCTCGGCATGGGCTCGCGGCTCGAACTGTGGGACGCCGAGCGCTACGCCGCCCACGAGCAGCAGGTGATGGCCTCCGAGATGCCGGACGCCGTCAAGAGCTTCGTCTTCTGATGCACGGCACCGGCGCCTTCCTGCCGCACCGCACGGTGCTGCTGATCGAGGCCGTCGAGGCGCTCGTCACGGCGCCCGACGGCACCTACGTCGACGGCACCTACGGCCGCGGTGGCCATGCGCGCGCGATCCTCGAGCGCCTGTCGGCGTCGGGCCGGCTGATCGCGCTCGACCGCGATCCGCAGGCGGTCGAAGCCGCAGCGGCGATCGACGATCCCCGCTTCACGATCCGCCACGCGACCTTCGGTGCGTTGCGCGAGTCGCTGGCAGCGCTCGGCGTGAGCCGCGTCGACGGCGTGCTGCTGGACATCGGCGTCAGCTCGCCGCAGCTCGACGACCCGGCGCGCGGCTTCAGCTTTCGCCACGAGGGCCCGCTGGACATGCGCATGGACCCGACGCGCGGCGAGAGCGCGGCGGATTTCCTGGCCCGCGCCGACGAGCGCTCGATCGCGGAGGTGCTGCGTGACTATGGGGAAGAACGGTTTGCTGTATCGATTGCAAAGGCGCTTGTTGCTCGGCGCGCAGGCGGGCGGCCCGTGCGCACCACGCGCGAGCTGGCGACACTCGTGGCTGGTGCGGTCCGCACCCGCGAGCCGGGGCAGGACCCGGCCACGCGGACCTTTCAGGCTCTTCGGATTTTCGTCAACGCCGAGCTCGAGGAGCTCGAACAGGGCCTGAGCGCGGCGGTCGAAGTGCTTGCGCCGCGCGGACGCCTGGTCGTGATCGCCTTCCATTCGCTCGAGGACCGCATCGTCAAGCGCTTCATCGCGCGCGAGAGCCGCGCCGAGGTCGACCGCCGCGCGCCGTTCGCGCCGGCCGCGCCGCTGCGGCTGCGCGCGCTCGGGCGGGTGCGCCCCGGCGCCGCCGAGGTCGCCGCCAACCCGCGCGCGCGCTCGGCGGTGATGCGTGTGGCCGAACGCACGGAGGCCGCGGCGTGAACACGGCCAGGATCAACCTGCTGCTGCTGCTCGGCCTGCTGGCGAGCTGCCTGTACCTGGTGAAGGTGGCCTACGACTCGCGCCGGCTGTTCGCCGCGCTCGAGCGCGAGCAGGTCGAAGGCCACGCGCTCGACATGGAGTACAAGCGGCTGGACGTCGAGCGCCAGGCGCAGGCGACCAACCTGCGCGTCGAGAAGGTGGCGCGCGAGCGGCTGGGCATGCGCAACGCGACGCCGGCGGTCACGCAGTACGTGACCGACCCGCCGGCCGCCGCCGCAGGGACGTCGCCATGAGGTGGATCGCGCGCGAACGCCGCACGCGCGCCGCCGGCGCGCGTGTCAGTTATTCGACCAGCCCCTTGCTGGCCTCGCGCACCCCGCCGTGGCGCTCCAAGCTGCTGGTGGCGCTGGTCGGCGCGGGATTCAGCGTGCTGGTCGGTCGCGCCGTCTACATCCAGATCATCGGCACCGACTTCTACCAGCGCCAGGGCGAGATCCGCTACGCGCGCACGCTCGACCTGCCGGCCAGCCGCGGGCGCATCGTCGACCGCAACGGCCAGGTGCTGGCGACCAGCATCCCGGCGCCCTCGCTGTGGGCGATCCCGAAGGACTTCGATGCCGACCGCCGGCAGCGCCGCGCGCTCGCGAAGCTGCTCGGCCTCACGCCGCCCGAGCTGGACGCCAAGGTCGCCGACGACGACGCCAAGTTCGTCTGGCTCAAGCGCCAGGTCGACGAGCCGGTCGCCGCCGCGGTGCGCGCCATGAACCTCAAGGGCGTGCACGAGCTGCGCGAATACAAGCGCAAGTACCCCGAGGGCGAGGCGGCGGCGCACGTCGTCGGCTTCACCAACGTCGAGGACAAGGGACAGGAAGGCATCGAGCTGGCGTTCCAGAAGGACCTGGCCGGACGCGACGGCTCGCGCAACGTCATCAAGGACCGCTTCGGCCGCATCGTCGAGGACACGGGCAACAGCATCGCCCCGGCGAACGGCCACGACATCGAGCTGTCGATCGATTCCAAGGTCCAGTTCTTCGCCTACCAGCGCATCCGCGACGCCGTCGCCGAGAACAAGGCCAAGGCCGGCAGCGTGGTCGTGCTCGACGCGCAGAGCGGCGAGGTTCTGGCGCTGGCCAACTACCCGAGCTACTCGCCCGGCGACCGCAGCCACCTGTCGGGCGCGCAGCTGCGCAACCGCGCGCTGACCGACACCTTCGAGCCCGGCTCGACGATGAAGCCGTTCACCGTGTCGATCGCGCTCGAGACCGGCCGCGTCACGCCGGACACGCCGATCCAGACCGCCCCCGGGTACATCACGATCACCGGCTCGAAGATCAGCGACTCGCATCCGCACGGCGTCCTCACCGTCGCCGAGGTGATCCAGAAGTCGAGCAACGTCGGCACCGTCAAGATGGCGATGCAGATGCAGCCGCGCGAGATGTGGGAGATGTTCACCGCCGTCGGCCTCGGCCAGCGCCCGCAGATCGGCTTCCCCGGTGCGGTGTCGGGCCGGCTGCGCCCGTACAAGACCTGGCGGCCGATCGAGCAGGCGACGATGAGCTACGGCTACGGCCTGTCGGTCAGCCTGTTCCAGCTGGCGCGCGCCTACACCGTGTTCGCGCGCGACGGCGACCTGCCGCCGGTCACCATGGTCAAGCAGGTCGAGCCGCCAGCGCCGCTGGTCGTGCAGGCCGGCCTGGTGCCGAGCGCGCAGGCCAGCGAGCCGCCGGCCGAGCCGGCGCACGTGCCGGGCGTGCGCGTGATGTCGGCGAAGACGGCGCGCGAGGTGCGCGCGATGCTGCATCTCGTGACGCAGGCAGGCGGCACCGCGCCGAAGGCGCAGGCGCTCGGCTACTCGGTCGGCGGCAAGACCGGCACCGCCTACAAGCAGGAGGGCGCCAGCTACGCGAGCAAGAAGTACCGCGCCTGGTTCGTCGGCATCGCGCCGATCAGCCACCCGCGCATCGTCGTCGCGGTGATGGTCGACGAGCCGAGCGCCGGAAAGTACTTCGGCGGCGATGTCGCCGCGCCGGTGTTCAGCCAGGTCGTGCAGCAGACGCTGCGCATGCTCGGCGTGCCGCCCGACCTCGACGTGAAGACGCAGATCGTCGCCCACGAGGTCAAGGCCGAGGAGGAGAGCTTCTGATGCACCCGGTCGTGCACGCCGACGTCGACGCCGCGCTGGGCTGGCTGCGCTCTCTCGGCGCGCGCGCTATCTCGACCGACAGCCGCAGGCTCGCCCCCGGCGACGCCTTCGTCGCCTGGCCGGGCTACGCCTTCGACGCACGCCAGTTCGTGCGCGGAGCGCTCGACGCCGGCGCCGTCGCCTGCCTGGTCGAGGCGCGCGGCGTCGAGGCCTTCGGCTTCGCCGACGCGCGCATCACCGCGCTCGCCGGCCTGAA
>JBLMVT010000309.1:0-12967 GCA_050256835.1 Betaproteobacteria bacterium
TGCCGCCGCTTCGGCCGCCGCCACCGACGCCGCCAACGCGGCCAATGCCGCCGCGTCGGCTGCCGCCGCTGCAGCCACGCCGGCCGCCAGCGCCGCCAGCCAGTAAGTCCGCGAACGCGACACTGCCGGGCCGCCTGCGGGCGGCCTTTCTTTTTCCGGCCTGCGCGGGGCCTGCTACAGCGCGAGCCAGCCGAAGCCGTCGGCCGGGTCGGCGACGACGATGTCCGCCGCCGCGCTGCCGAGTGCCGCGGCGAGGGCGGCGCGCGCCAGCGCCGGCGTGTTGTTGCGCTCGCTCAGGTGCGCCGCGACGACATGGCGCAGCCGGCCGTGCGCGCAGGCAGCGAGGATGTCGGCCGCACAGCCGTTGGCAAGGTGGCCGAGGCGCCCGCCGATGCGCGCCTTCAGCGCGGCCGGGTAGTCCGACGCGGCGAGCAGCGCCGCGTCGTGGTTGCACTCGAGCAGCAGCGCGTCGCAGTCGAGCAGCTGGCGCAGCAGGTGCGGCGTCGATGCGCCCGCGTCGGTCAGCACGCCCAGCCGCGCGCGGCCATCGCTCAAGGTGAGCTGCAGCGGCTCGCGCGCGTCGTGCGGCACGGTGTAGGGCACGAGCTGCAGGTCGCCGAGCCCGATCGCGACGCCGTCGCGCGCGAAGTCGAGGCGCGGCGCGATGGGCTCGCCGAGCGCGTGCCAAGTGCCGCGGCTCGTCAGCAGCGCGACGTCGTGGCGCCGCGCCAGCGCGAGTGCGCAGCCGACGTGGTCGCCGTGCTCGTGAGTCACGAACACGGCGTCGATCGTGTCGAGCACCACGCCGGCGCGCAGCGCACGCGTTTCCAGCTCGCGCAGCGAGAACCCGCAGTCGATCAGCACGCGCGTCGTGCGCGCGGCGCTCGTGACCTCGACCAGCGTGGCGTTGCCCGTGCTGCCGCTGCCGAGGCTGCAAAAGCGCATCATGGCGCGCGCCGCGCGCCGCGCTACTTCAGCTCGGCGACCAGCAGCGAGACGATGCGCTGGCCGACATCGCCGCTCTCGGGCGCGCCCTTGGCGTCCTGCACCGAGACCGTCGTCTCGGCGCCGGCCGACTTGAGCGCGACGCGGTAGCGCGCGGGTGCGTTCTCGCTCTTCTTTTCGCCGCTGAACAGCCGGCTGAAGAAGCCCGGCTCCTCCTTGCCGACCTTGGCCGGATCGACGTAGCGCACGTAGTACAGGCCGGCCGAGCGGTCACGGTCCTCGACCGTGAAGCCGCCGCGGTCGAGCGCGAGTCCGACGCGGCGCCAGGCGCGGTCGAAGCCCTCGTCGACCTGCAGCGCGGCACCGGGCTGGCCGGCGAGCACGCGGGCGCGCGGCGGCATCGTGGCGGCGGCACTCGCCGCGCTCGCCGCACTGGCCGCGCCGGCGGCCGCCTGCGCCTTGTCCGCCTCTTCCTTGGCGCCGAGCTTGAGCATCAGGCGCGACAGCATGGTGGCCTCGAGCTGCGGGTCGGCCGCGCGCGGCTGCCAGACCGTCGAGTTGCGGTTCTCGCCGCTGCCGTTGTAGACCTCCTCCATGCCGCGGTGGCTGATGTAGACCTCGCTGCCCTTGCCGTCGGGCCGGCGCTCGACGCGGGTGCGGAACTTGTCGCGCTCGCCGGTCGAGTAGAGCTGGTCGAGCGCCTTGCCGATCGCGCTGCGGATCGGGTCGAGCGGGAGCTTGGCGCGGTTCTCGGCCCAGCCGGTTTCCATCACGCCGGTGGCCGGATCGTCGACCGCCAGGTTGAAGCCGCGCTCCTGCCAGAACGCCCGCAGCTGCGGCCACAGCTGCTCGGGTGTCAGCTCCGTGACGAGCCAGCGCTCGGAGCCGGCACGCTCGATGTGCATGTCGCCGACCGCCCCGGGCGCGACTGCCGAGGCGGCCAGCGCGGTCGAGGGCACGGCCGGCGTCGACCGGAAGCTGCTGGCGCTCACCGTGCCCGAACTCGGCTGGTAGCGCGCGTCGCGCGCGAGCTGAGTCAGGTCGGGCGGCACGTCGAGCGGCGAGTCGCGCATCGTCGCGCTCTTGTAGTCGACCTTGTCGCCGGACAGCGTCGACTCGATCGAGGAGCAGCCGGCGAGCGCGGCGAGGCCGAGGGCGACGGCGAGAGCCACGGGAACGCGCGTGGACGGGACGGGACGGGTCATGGGAGCTTGCATCTCTCGGTCGGGCCGCACTCGCGCGGCGAAGGGAAGCGACGCGCGGTCAAAGCAGGCCGCATTCGCGCAGCGCGCGCTCGACCGTTGCCTCGCCGGACGGCGTGAGGGGGACGATGGGCAGGCGCACTGCGGCGCCACAGCGCCCGAGCCGGGTCAGCGCCCATTTCGTCGGGGCAGGGCTGGGCTCGCAGAACAGGCTGCCGTGCAGCGGCAGCAGGCGCAGGTGGATCTCGGTGGCGGCGCGCGCGTCGCCGCGCACCGCCGCCATGCACAGCTCGTGCATCAGCCGCGGCGCCACGTTGGCGGTCACGCTGACGTTGCCGTGGCCGCCGAGCAGCATCAGCGCGACGGCGGTGCCGTCGTCGCCGGAATAGACCGAGAAGCGCTTCGGCGCGCGCTTGACGAGCCAGGCGGCGCGTTCGACGTTGCCGCTGGCCTCCTTGATGCCGACGACGTTGGGCACCTCGGCCAGCCGCAGCGCGGTGTCGACCTGCATGTCGGCGACCGTCCGGCCGGGCACGTTGTACAGCACCATCGGGATGTCCACCGCCTCGGCGATCGCCCTGAAGTGGCGGTAGATGCCTTCCTGCGACGGCTTGTTGTAGTACGGCACGACCGACAGCGTGCAGTCCGCGCCGACCTCCCTGGCGAAGCGCGACAGCTCGATCGCCTCGGCGGTGGAGTTGGCGCCGGTGCCGGCCATGATCGGCACCCGGCCCTTCGCATGCTCGACCGCGACGCGGATGATCTCGCAGTGCTCGTCGACCGTCACCGTCGGCGACTCGCCGGTCGTGCCGACGACGCCGATGCAGTCGGTGCCCTCGGCGACGTGCCAGTCGATCAGGCGGCGCAGCGCATCGTAGTCGACGCGCCCGTCGTCGCTCATCGGCGTGACCAGCGCGACGATGCTGCCAACGATGGGTTTCATGGGAGGGATCCTCGCAAGCGGGCGATTTTAACCGTGCGCCCGTGGCGCGCCGCACGGCGCCTGGGCGAAGATCGGCGCGTGAGGATGCTGCAGGTCAGGGTCAAGCCGAACGCGCGCGAGTCGGTGCTCGAGCCGTGCGACGACGGCAGCTGGCTCGCGCGGCTGAAGTCCGCGCCGGTCGAGGGCCGCGCCAACGAGGAACTGATCGCGCTGGTGGCCCGGCACTTCGGGGTGCGCCGCGCGCAGGTGTCGATCAGGAGCGGCGCGTCGGCCCGGCTCAAGCGCCTGCAGATCGACGACTGACGCATAAACTGGGCGCATGCCCGACACGACCGCCCTGCCGCCCCTTCGCATCGGCGAAGGCTGGGACATCCACGCGCTGGTGGGCGGCCGGCCGCTGGTGCTCGGCGGCGTGACGATCCCGCACACGCACGGGCTGGCCGGCCATTCCGACGCCGATGCGCTGGCGCACGCGATCACCGACGCGCTGCTCGGTGCCGCCGCCCTGGGCGACATCGGCCGCCACTTCCCCGACGGCGACGAGCAGTTCCGCGGCGCCGACTCGCTCGGCCTGCTGGCCGAGGCGGCGCGGCGCGTGCGCGACGCCGGCTTCGCAATCGGCAACGTCGACGCCACCATCGTCGCGCAGGCGCCGAAGATGGCGCCGCACATCGAGGCGATGCGCGAGCGGCTGGCGGCGACGCTCGGCCTCGGCGTGGCGCAGGTCAGCGTCAAGGCGAAGACGGCCGAGAAGCTGGGTCCGGTGGGCCGCGGCGAGGCGATCGAGGTGCGCGCCGTGTGCCTGCTGCTCGGCGCCGGTGCAGCAGGTACCATGCGGCCGGGATGACGAGCATGCTCGGCGCCGAGCGACACCAGGTCGGAGTACCCGGTGCGCTGCGCGTACGACAGCCCCCGCGCGGCGTGCCGGCGGCCATCATCGCGGCCATTGCTTCCGCGTCGACCTGCGCGGGCCTTGCTAGAGCGCCAGCACGTCGATCGTCGGCGGCATCCGAAAGCGCAGTGGCAGCCGCGCCATGCCGGTGCCCGAGGTGACGAACAGCGGCATCGCCTCGCTGCGGTACAGGCCGCGCTGCCAGCCGCCGCGGCTGATGTGGTACAGCAGCAGGTCGGTCAGCCACGGCAACACGACCTGGCCGCCGTGCGTGTGCCCGGCGAGCATCAGCGCCGCGCTGCCGGGGGCGACGTCGAACACGGTGTCGGGCTCGTGGGTGAGCAGCACGCGCTGCGCCGGCGGCCGGCTCCAGTGCGTCGCCTTCAGCCGTGCCAGGTCGCGTGCGGCGGCGCCGGCCTCAAGGTCGCCCAACCCTGCCAGTTCACAGCGGCCGAGCGGCACGCGCCGGCCCTCGATCAGGTGTACGCCGAGCGACTGCAGCTCGCGCACCAGCGGCTCCTTCAGCGGCGCGCCGGGCAGTTGCTCGTCGTGGTTGCCGAGCACGGCATAGACCGGATGGCTGATCAGTCCGAGCGGGGCGAAGGCGGCGCGCAGGTCGCGGTCGGGCTCGAAGGTGAAGTCGCCGGCGATCAGCACCGCGTCGACGTCGAGCGCGTTGAGCCGGCGCACCAACCGCTCGATCTGGTCCTCGCGCACGTACAGGCCGACGTGCAGGTCGGAGACGACGGCGACGCGCACCCCGCACGCGGTGCCGGGCGAGGTCTCGATCACGCGCAGCTGGTTAGGCTCGACGAAGCGCGCCCACAGCACGCCGCCGGTCAGCATCAGCAGCGCCAGCGTGAGCACGGCGCCGACGACGCGGCCGCGCCCGAGCTGGCCGGCCATGCGAAGGAAGAGCAGCAGCGCCAGCGGCCAGCCCAGCCACAGGCCCCAGTAGATCGCCAGCTTGACGACGGCACGGTGATGTCCGCCGTCGGGCGACCAGGCGCTGGCGGCGTCGTGCAGGGCAAGCGCCAGCACGGCGGCCGCGCCGAGGCCCCACAGGCGCCAGTCGCGCAGCACGCGCAGCGCGAGGATGAACCCTCTCAGCATGCGGCGCAGGAGGGCGTCACGGCGCGCGCTTGAGGCGCATGCGGGCGACGAAGCCGCCGTCGGGCGCGTTGCCGACCTCGAAGGTGCCGCCCATGCGCGCCACCGCCTTCTCGACGATCGCCAGCCCCAGGCCGGCGCCGGTGACCGCGGTGCGCGCCGCGTCGCCGCGGAAGAACGGCGTGGTGAGCTGGCCGAGCTTCTCGGGCGGCACGCCGGGACCGAAGTCGCGCACCGACACGACGACCCACGGACCGCTGCGCGCGTAGCTGACCTGCACCTTGGCGACGCCGGTGTCGGGGCTGCGGCCGTAGCGGCGCGCGTTCTCGAACAGGTTGGCGAGCACGCGGCCGAGCTCGGTCTCGTCGGCCATCACCATGGTGTCGATGGCCACGCGCGAGGCGATGCGGATCTCGGGGTCGCGGAACGCCGCCATCTCGCGGTCGACCACCGACGACAGGTGCACCGGCACCAGCTTGACCTCGCCGGGGCGCGCGTAGTCCATGAACTTGTCGATGATGGCGTCGAGCTGGTCGAGGTCGCTGGCCATGTTGCGCTTGGCCGCCTCGTCGCCGACGCTCATCTCGGCTTCCAGCCGCAGGCGCGCCAGCGGCGTGCGCAGGTCGTGGCTGATGCCGGCCAGCATCACCGCGCGGTCCTCCTCGACCTTGGCGAGCTCGCGGGCCATGCGGTTGAAGCCCATGTTGACCTCGCGGATCTCGTTGGTGATCGTGTTCTCGTCGAGCTGCGACTCGAACTCGCCGTCGCGGATGCGGCTGGCGGCGAACGACAGGTCCTTCAGCGGCTGGTTGATGAGCCGCGCGATCGCCGCCGAGCCGGCGATGGTCGCGATGAAGGCGATCGCCACCGAGATGAACCAGGTGCTGCCGGCAACCAGCTGCACGCGCTGCGGGTCGGCCTGCAGCCAGTACGGGTCCTTGGAGATCGAGAAGCCGACCCACAGCCCGGGCGTGCCGTTGACCGCGCTGGCGACCATCGTGTCGGGGCCGAGGCGGTTGCGCAGCTCGGTGCCGATGCGGCGCGTGAAGCGGTCGACCTCGAACGGCTCCCACTTGTCGAGCGGCTCGCGCGGCAGCAGCCGCACGCCTTCCTGGTCGGTCATCGTCTTCATGACGGTGACGCGGTTGATCGAGTCGGCGTACTGCAGCGCGGCACGCGACAGGTTCACCAAGCTGGCGATCTGCTGGGCGGCCTGCACCGCGCGCGGCTCGAACTCGAGCGCGCGGAAGGTCTGGATCCACGCGAATACCCCTCCGCCCAGCAGCAGGGCGAGCAGGAAGAAGGTGCGCCAGAAGAGACTGAGTGCGACGGGCTGGTGGCTGGGCATCGGTCCCGGGTCAAGACGTTCCATCCGGGACGAACACGTAGCCCACGCCCCACACCGTCTGGATGTAGCGCGGCTGTGCCGGGTCGGGCTCGATCATCTTGCGCAGGCGGCTGATCTGCACGTCGAGGCTGCGGTCGAACGGCTCGAACTCGCGGCCGCGCGCCAGCTGCGCCAGCTTGTCGCGGCTCAACGGCTGGCGCGGATGGCGCACCAGCGCCTTGAGCATGGAGAACTCGCCGGTGGTGAGCGCGATCTGCGCGCCGTCCTTGGTGAGCCGGCGCAGCGCGAGGTCGAACTCGAAGGTGCCGAAGGTCACGGTCTGCGGCTCCTTGGCCGGCGCGCCGGGTGCTTCCATGGCCGGCCGGCGGCGCAGCCCGGCATGGATGCGCGCCAGCAGCTCGCGCGGGTTGAACGGCTTGGGCAGGTAGTCGTCGGCGCCGACCTCCAGCCCGACGATGCGGTCGACGTCCTCGACCTTGGCGGTCAGCATGATGATTGGGGTCACGTCGTTGGCCGCGCGCAGGCGCCGGCAGATCGACAGGCCGTCCTCGCCGGGCAGCATCAGGTCGAGCACGATCAGGTCGATGGTCTCGCGCGTCAGGACCCGGTTCAGCGCCTTGGCGTCCTCGGCGAGCAGGACCTCGAAGCCCTCCTGCGTCAGGTAGCGGCGCAGCAGGTCGCGGATGCGCGCGTCGTCGTCGACCACGACGATGCGGTCCGCGCGCTGGTTGGGCGTTGTGCTCATGGGCGGCCTCCCAAAAATGTAACAACGGCAATTCTGTCGGGGTTTCAAGGGCGGATCGGGAGGTCTGACCAATGGTTACAAAACAACCCGGGGGAACGCGGCACGCTGCTCATTGCGCGGGCCCGGTCAACGGCAGCGCATCGCCCGGCGCTATTTCATCGATGCCATGACGAGGAACCCCATGCCGTTTCGCCTGACCATCGCCGCTGCGCTGCTCGCGGCCGCCGGCGCCGCGCAGACGGCCGAGCTGCCGCCGCCCGCTGGCGTTCTCGGCCTCAGCGCCAGCGCCAGCACCGAGGTCGCCAACGACGTGCTCGGCGTCACCCTGGCGACCACGCGCGACGGCCTGGACGCGCAGACCGTGCAGACGGCGATGAAGCGCGCCCTCGACGCCGCGCTGGCCGAGGCGCGCAGGGCCGCGCGCCCCGACGGCCAGCTCGAGGTGCGCACCGGCAACTTCTCGCTCTTCCCGCGCTATTCGAACAAAGGCCAGATCGCCGGCTGGCAGGGCAGTGCCGAGCTGCTGATCGAGGGCAAGGACATGGCCGGCATCGCCCAGCTGGTCGGGCGGCTGAACGCCTTGCCCGAGGCGCTGACGATCTCGCGCGTGGCGTACCGGCTGTCGAGGCAGCAGCGCGAGAAGGTCGAGTCCGAAGTCACCGCGCAGGCGATCGAGCGCTACCGCGCGCGCGCCGCCGAGATGGCGCGCGAGTTCGGCTACGCGAGCTACACGATCCGCGAGGTCACCGTCTCGGGCAACGAGCCGCCGCCGTACGGGCCGGTCGCGATGATGCGTGCCAAGCCTGCCGGCGCGGCCGACGAGGCGCTGCCGATCGAACCGGGCAAGGGCACCGTCACCGTGACGGTGAGCGGCACGGTGCAGATGGCGAAGTGAACGGGGATTGGCTACTGCGCCGTCCAGCCGCCGTCGACCGCCCACGCGACGCCGCGCACGTTGTCGGCGGCGGGGGAGCACAGGAACACCGCCAGTTCGCCGAGCTGCTCGGGCGTGGTGAATTGCAGTGAGGGCTGCTTCTCGCCGAGGAGTGCGCGGCTGGCCGCGTCGGCGGAGATCTTCTCGCGCGCGGCGCGGTCGTCGATCTGCTTCTGCACCAGCGGGGTCAGCACCCAGCCCGGGCAGATCGCGTTGACGGTGATGCCGGTGGTCGCCGTCTCCAGCGCCACCGCCTTGGTGAGGCCGACGATGCCGTGCTTGGCGGCGACGTAGGCCGACTTCTGCGCCGACGCGACCAGTCCGTGCGTCGAGGCGATGTTGACGATGCGGCCCCAGTTCCTCGCGCGCATGCCGGGAATCGCCAGCCGTGTGGTGTGGAACGCCGAGCTGAGGTTGATCGCGATGATCGCGTCCCAGCGCTCGGCCGGGAACGTTTCTACCGGCGCGACGTGCTGGATGCCGGCGTTGTTGACGAGCACGTCGACGCCGCCGAACTCGGCCGCCGCGTAGGCCATCATCGCCTCGATCTCGGCGGGCTTGCTCATGTCCGCGCCGTGGTAGCCGACGCGCGTGCCGAACGCGCCGACCTCGGCCTTCGGCCCGGCGCTGTCGCCGAAGCCGTTGAGCACCACGTTCGCGCCCTGGCGCGCCAGCGCCCTGGCCACGCCCAGCCCGATGCCGCTGGTCGAGCCTGTGACGAGCGCTGTCTTTCCTTTCAGCATGAACCTTCTCCTGTTGGCTTAGAGTCGATTATCCCGCCCGCTCCCGCACGCCATGACCCAGCCCCGACTCGACCACGTCGCCTGCCTCGACACCCGCGGCCTGCACCGCATGGCCTGGTGGGAATGGGGCGAGCGCGACAACCCCCGCGTGCTGGTGTGCGTGCACGGCCTGTCGCGCCAGGGGCGCGACTTCGACACGCTGGCGCGCGCGCTGTCGGCCAGCTGGCGCGTGGTCTGCCCCGACGTCGTCGGCCGCGGCGAGTCCGAGTGGCTCGCCGACCCGATGGGCTACGGCGTGCCGACCTACGTCGCCGACATGGTGACGCTCGTCGCGCGGCTGGGCGTCGAGCAGGTCGACTGGCTCGGCACCTCGATGGGCGGGCTGATCGGCATGGGCGTGGCCTCGCTGCGCGCGCGCTCGGGCGCGGGGCTGGTGCGCCGGCTGGTGCTCAACGACGTCGGCCCGGCGATCGAGCCGCAGGCGGTGACGCGCATCGCCGCCTACGTCGGGCAGCCGCTCAGCTGGTCGAGCCTCGACGAGGCGGCCGACTACCTGCACGGCATCTCCGCCGGCTTCGGCATCCGCTCGCGCGAGCGCTGGCTGGAACTGACGCGGCCGATGCTGCGCCCCGACGGCAGCGGGCTGAAGCTGCACTACGACCCGCGGATCGCGGTGCCGATCCGCGCCATCACGCCGGCGCTCGCGCAGGCCGGCGAGGCCGCGCTGTGGCAGGCGTACGACGCGATCGACTGCCCGACGCTGCTGCTGCGCGGCGCCGAATCCGACCTGCTGTCGCCGGCCACCGCGCGCGCGATGACCGAGCGCGGGCCGAAGGCGAGGCTGGTCGAGTTCGCCGGCATCGGGCACGCGCCGATGCTGATCGACGACGAGCAGATCGCCGTGGTGCGCGACTTCCTGCTGCAGGGCGCGCCGTGACGTGAAGACGCTGCACCGGGAGCGGCGCGAGGACGCCGCGCCGATCGTCACGCTGGCCGACGACGACGCCGCCGCGCTGGCCGACGACGCGCTCGCGCAGCACGCCCTGCTCGAGCGCGCGCGCGCCTTCGCCGAGCCGCTGCTCGTCGGCCGCACGCTCGACAGCGGCGAAGACGCGCTGAGCCACGCCGCGGGCGTGGCGGCGATCCTGCAGGCGATCGGGGCGGCGCCGTCGATGCGCGCGGCGGCCTGGCTGGTCGACGCGGCCGAATGGCTGACGCAGCCCGAGGCGAGCATCGCCAAGGCGTTCGGCGACAGCCAGGCCAGCCTGGTCGCGCACACGCGGCGGTTGGTGGAGATCCAGCGCGCCACGCGCGAGGCGTCGACGGCGCCGCAGCAGCGCGCCGAGCAGATCGAGCGCGTGCGCAAGATGCTGCTCGCCTTCAGCCGCGACCTGCGCGTCGTGCTGCTGCGCCTGGCGTCGCGGCTGCAGACGCTGCGCTGGTATGCGGCGAGCAAGCGGCCGTGCCCCGAGGCGCTGGCGCGCGAGTCGATGCAGGTGTTCGCGCCGCTGGCCAACCGGCTCGGCATCTGGCAGATCAAGTGGGAGCTGGAGGACCTGGCGTTCCGCTTCCTCGACCCGGTGCACTACAAGCAGGTCGCCGCGCTGCTCGACGAGAAGCGCGCGGGGCGCGAGAAGGGCGTCGAGGCGGCACGCGCGCGGCTCGACGCGGAGCTGCGCGCTCAGGGGCTGCGCGCCGAGGTGCAGGGCCGCCCCAAGCATCTGTACAGCATCTGGAAGAAGATGCAGGGCAAGGGGCTCGACTTCAGCCGCGTGTTGGACGTGCGCGCGCTGCGCATCATCGTGCACGACGTGCGCGAGTGCTATGCGGCGCTCGCCCGCGTGCACGAGCTGTACCGCCCGCTGCCCGGCGAATTCGACGACTACATCGCGCGCCCCAAGCCCAACGGCTACCAGTCGCTGCACACGGTGGTGCAGGACGAGAACGGGCTGGTCGTCGAGGTGCAGATCCGCACGCGCCAGATGCACGAGCACGCCGAGCACGGCGTGGCCGCGCACTGGGCCTACAAGGAGGCCGGCCCGAAGGGCTACGCGGGCGCGAGCAGCGCCGCCGGCGGCTTCGAGCAGCAGGTGGCCGAGGCGCGCAAGGCGGTGCTGCGCCAGCTGCTGGCCTGGGAGCGCGACACCGCGGCCGGGGGCGCGAGCGCCGACGCCGCGCTGTTCGACGACCGCATCTACGTCTTCACGCCGCAGGCGGCGATCGTCGAGCTGCCCGCCGGGGCGACCCCGGTCGACTTCGCCTACGCGCTGCACACCGACCTCGGCCACCGCTGCCGCGGCGCGAAGGTCGACGGCCAGATGGTGCCGCTGAACACGCCGCTGAAGAGCGCGCAGACGGTCGAGATCGTCGCGGCCAAGGAGGGCGGTCCGTCGCTCGACTGGCTCAACGCCGAGCTGGGCTACCTGCAGGGCGCGCGCTCGAAGGCCAAGGTGCGCGCGTGGTTCAACGCGCAGCAGCAGCGCGAGACGATCGCGCGCGGCCGCGAGGCGGTCGAGAAGCTGCTGCAGCGCGAGGGCCGCACTGCGCTCAAGCTCGACGAGTTGGCGACGCGGCTGGGCTTTCGCAATGCCGATGCGCTGTTCGAGGTGGTCGGCAAGGACGAATACTCGCTGCGCCACATCGAGGCGCTGCTCAAGCCCGCCGAGCCGGCGCCGTCGCCCGACGAGGCGCTCGCGCTGAAGGCCCGCGAGGGCACGCGGCCCGAGGGCGTCACGCCCAAGGGCGGCGTGCTGGTGGTCGGGGTCGAGTCGCTGCTGACCACGCTGGCGCGCTGCTGCCGCCCCGCGCCGCCCGACGCCATCGGCGGCTACGTGACGCGCGGCAAGGGCGTGGCGATCCACCGCATCGACTGCACCAATTTCCGCCAGATGGTGGCGCGCACGCCGGAGCGGCGCATCGCCGTGACGTGGGGCGCGCCGCGCGGCGACCGGCCGGCGGTCTATCCGGTCGATGTGGTCGTCGAGGCCGGCGACCGCTCGGGCCTGCTGCGCGACATCTCCGAGGTGTTCGCCAAGGAGAAGATGAACGTCACCGGCGTGCACACGCAGTCGGTGCGGGACGGCGCCGGCGGCACCGCCTGGATGACCTTCACCGTCGAGGTCGCCGACTCGGCGCGCCTCGCCCAAGTGCTCTCGCAGGTGGCGCGCGTGCCGGGCGTGCGCGGGGCGCGGCGGCGCTGAATCGAGTGCACCCCGCTGCTATACTGCCGACCCTCCAGGCGCGTAGCTCAGCTGGTCAGAGCGCTACGTTGACATCGTAGAGGTCGGTGGTTCGAGCCCACTCGCGCCTACCAGCACATCGGAGCCCCGGCTCCCCGCGAGTCCGGGGCTTGTTTCATTCAGC
The DNA here is from genome assembly GCA_050256835.1 of Betaproteobacteria bacterium. GTDB lineage: Bacteria > Pseudomonadota > Gammaproteobacteria > Burkholderiales > Burkholderiaceae_C > JAMHWF01. The sequence continues at coordinate 12,226 of JBLMVT010000309.1, forward strand.
GCGCCTCGCGCTTGGCCACGATCAGCGGCTTCACGTCGGGCGAATGCAGGCGCTTGCGGCCCGGCTCGACGGCGGCCAGCGGCTCGACCGGGGCGAGGTCGGCCAGGCAGCGCTCGGCCAGCGCCTGGTAGCCCAGGGTGCCTTCGAGCTTCCAGGCGATCTCCTGCTCGCTCAAGTCGCGCTTGACCTTTGCCGGCACGCCGGCGGCCAGGCTCCCGGGCGGCACCTTCATGCCCGCGGGCACGAAGCTGCAGGCGGCGACGAAGGCCTGCTCGCCGACCTCGGCGTCGTCCATCACCACAGCGTTCATGCCGACCAGCGCGTCGCGGCCGACGACGCAGCTGTGCAGCACGGCGCCGTGGCCGATGTGGCCGTTCTCGCCGACCACCGTGTCGTGCTTGGGGAAGCCGTGGATCACGCAGGTGTCCTGCACGTTGGCGCCGCGCTCGAGCACGATGCGCCCGAAGTCGCCGCGCAGCGAGGCGCAGGGGCCGACGTAGCAGCCGGGGCCGACGATCACGTCGCCGATCAGCACGGCCGTGGGGTGCACGTAGGCCGTCGGGTCGACGACGGGGACGACGCCTTCGAGGGCGTAGCAGGGCATGAGCTTTCTCCTGGGTGCGGCTCGCGCGCTATTCTGGCCCGCATGGTCCAGCGCCTCCTGGTCGTCTGGCATTCGCTGACCGGCGGCACCGAGCAGATGGTGCGCGCCGCGGTGGCCGGTGCGCGCGCCGCCGAGCCG
>JBLMVT010000310.1:0-2790 GCA_050256835.1 Betaproteobacteria bacterium
CGATCCACGCAGGGGCGGGTCGTCGACATGATCTGGGCAATGCAGCGCTTCGCGCCTGGAAGGATCGCGTCCGCACTGGCCGTGCTGGTTCTCGCGGTCTGGGCGGGGCCAGCGGCGGCAGCGGGCTCAGGCGCCGCCAGCTCACCGGTCGCACGAGCATCGGCGGCCTCGAACAAGGCGGCGCGCACCACGCCGGCAACGCCGGTCGACATCAACAGCGCAAGCCGGGCGCAGTTGAAGACGCTGCCCGGCATCGGCGATGCCGAGGCCGCGAAGATCATCGCGGGGCGGCCCTACCGCAGCAAGGCCGAGCTCGCCACCCGCAACGTGATTCCGCTCGGCATCGTCCTGTCGCTCAAGGACCGGATCATCGCCATCCAGAAGCTGGATCCGAAGGGCAGGCCCGAGGCGCCTGGCACGTCGACCAAGAGGCCCTGAAATGAACATCTTCAAACCCACGATGGCCGCGCTGCTCGCGCTGGCGGGCTTGCTCACGGTGCACTCGGTCGCGCTGGCCCAGGGCAGCGCTTCCGAAGCGTCCGCGCCCTCCGCCGCGGCATCCGCGGCGTCGGCTGCCGCACCGGCCGATGTCGTGGGCATGGGCACCCAGTACAGCGAGAAGGGCGCCGACACCTGCCTGGGCTGCCACGACGAGGAGGCCGACACGCTGACCTTCACGACGGCGGGCATCTTCAAGAACCGGCACGCGCAGCGCGGCAACGCGCATGCGCCGTTCGGCCCCGGCGGGCTGCAGTGCGAGGCCTGCCACGGTCCCGGCGCGCGCCACTCGTCCAAGGGCAGCAAGAAGAAGCTCACGATCAACAGCTTCAAGAGCGACTCGTTCCTGACCGTCCAGCAGCGCAACCAGCCCTGCCTGGAATGCCACCAGGGCACGGCGCGCAACGCCTGGCATGGCGGCGCGCACGACCGCAGCAACCTGGCCTGCACCAGCTGCCACAAGCTGCACGTCGAGCGCGACCCGGTGCTGGCCAAGGCCGACCAGCCCGAGGTCTGCTTCACCTGCCACAAGCAGCAGCGGGTCGACTTCCACAAGGCGTCGACGCACCCGGTCGACGCGGGTCGCATGAGCTGCAGCGACTGCCATAACCCGCACGGCTCCAGCACGGTGGCGATGCTGAACAAGCCGACGGTGAACCAGACCTGCTTCACCTGCCATGCCGACAAGCGCGGCCCGGTGCTGTGGGAGCACGCGCCGGTGGCCGAGGACTGCACGCTGTGCCATTCCGCTCATGGCTCGGTGCGCCAGGCACTGCTCAACAAGAGCCCGCCGCTGCTGTGCCAGCAATGCCATACGGTCGCCGGTCACCCGGCGGTGGCGCGCACGGGTGCGGCCCTGCCCGGCGGCACCGGCGGCGGTTCGATCTTCCTGCTCGCCGGCAGCTGCACCAACTGCCATTCGCAGGTGCACGGATCGAACCACCCGGCGGGCGCCAAGCTGATGCGATGAACCGTGCCTCGCCCTGACCGGCGAGCGACGCGAGAGGAGGCGACCATGAGAACCTTCAGCTCCCTGTTCCTGCTGGCCGCGCTCGGCGCGCTGTCGGCCGCGGGCAGCGCCGCGGCGGCCGTCGACACCTCGCAGTGGAAGTGCGAGTCGTGCCCGTTCGAGAAGACGGGCACCAGCGGCTCGGTCGACGTCGGCGTCGGGGCCGTGTCGGACGATTCGGCCAAGTTCGGCGACTTCACCGGCCTGAACAAGAAGGGCGCCTACGCCATCCTGGGCGGCACCGTGCGCTACCGCGGAGAGGGCGGGCTGTTCGGCAACGCGTCGGCCTCGGACCTCGGGCTCGACTCTCGCTCACTGGCGGCCGAAGTCGGCCAGGAGGGCCGCTATTCGCTGCGGCTCGGATACACCGAGATTCCGCACTACCTGACCGACACCGCGATGACGCCGTTCCTCGGCATCGGCAGTGGGGTGCTGACGCTGCCGCCGGGCTTTCCGGCCGTGGACACCACCGCGATGCCGCTGGCCACCACGCTTCAGCCGGCCGAGCCGGGCTTCAAGAGGAAGCGGCTCGATGGCGGGTTCACGTGGTTCGGCGGAGAGAAGTGGACCTGGCGCGTCAGCCTGCGCCACGACGTGCGCGACGGCACGCAGCGCATCGCCGGCTCGTTCTTCTCGAGTTCGTCGCAGCTCGTCGCGCCGGTCGACCAGGTGACCGACCAGCTCGAGGTCTCGACCTCGTACCTCAGCCCGCGGTTGCAGGCGACGCTGGCCTACCAGGGCTCGTTCTTCCGCAACGGCCAGGATTCGCTGACCTGGGCCAACCCGTTCATACCGGTCGTGGCAGGCGCCGACACTGGCCAGCTCGCGCTGGCGCCCGACAACCAGTTCCACCAGATCCTGGCGTCGGCCGGCTACGAGATCATGCCCAAGCTGCGCGCGAGCGGCGAGGTCGCCTTCGGGCGCATGACGCAGGACTCCGCCTACCTCGCGCCAACGCTGAACACCACGCTCGGGGCCACCCTGCCAGTGCTGCCGGCGCAGTCGCTGAACGGGAAGGTCGACACGTTCAACGCCAGCGTGCGGCTCACGGCGACGCCGACCGACCGGCTGCGCGTGAATGCGAGCTACGCCCGCGACGTGCGCGACAACCGGACGTCGAGCCTCGGCTACCCGGCGGTGTCGACCGACATGTTCGTGGACGCCGTGCCGCGCTTCAACCAGCCGTTCGACTTCACGCAGGACCGCTTCAAGCTCAACGCCGACTACCGGGGCCCGGGCAGCCTGAAGTTCAGCGCCGGCGCCGACTTCGACTACCGCGAGCG
>JBLMVT010000311.1:0-13382 GCA_050256835.1 Betaproteobacteria bacterium
CCGCCGCGTCGACGCCGAGCGGCGCGTGCGCTGGTGGGGGCGCGCGTTCGGCGCGCGTGTCAGCGTGCTGCGCATCCCGGGCATCTACGCGTTCGACAGCGCCGGCGGCGACCCGCGCGGGCGCGTGCGCCGCGGTGCGCCGGTACTGGCGGCGGCCGACGACGTCGTCACCAACCACGTCCATGCCGACGACCTGGCTCGCGCCTGCCTCGCGGCGCTGTTTCGCGGCGCGCCGCAGCGCGTCTATCACGCCAGCGACGACGACGAAGCGAAGATGGGCGACTGGTTCGACCGCGTCGCCGACCTCGCCGGACTGCCCCGCCCGCCGCGGCTCACGCGCGCGCAGGCACGCGCCGCGCTGTCGCCGCTGGCGCTGTCGTTCCTGGGCGAATCGCGCCGGCTCGACAACCGGCGCCTGAAGCGCGAGCTGCGCGTCGCGCTGCGCTACCCGACCGTGGACGCCGCGTTCAGATCCCCTGCGCGTGGCGCAGGGCCTTCAGCCGGTCGACCGCCTGCACCTTGAGCGTCTGCGGCTGTTCGTCGCCGCGTGCTATCTCCAGCGTGACCTCACGCTCGGGCGGACCGCCCGTCCACAGCGACTTCCACAGCGACTCCAGCCCGTGCACCTCGGCGCCGTCGACGCGCAGGATGCGGTCGCCCGGCTGCAGTCCGGCGACGTCGGCCGGGCTGTCCTCGCTGACGCGGGTGACGCGCACCTGGCCTTCCAGCTCGTCGCAGTAGACGCCCATCCACGGCCGCCGGCTGAGGTGCGACTCGCCGCGCGCGCGCAGCTCCGCGAGGATCGGCTTGAGCAGGTCGACCGGCACGAACATGTTGCCCGGCAGGTGCGGGAACTGCGCGCTGCGCGTGTCGCTGACGAGCAGCGAGCCGATGCCGACCAGCTCACCGCGGCTGTTGAACAGCCCCGCGCCGCTGTGGTCGGCGCGCGGCGGCGCGGTGAACAGCGCCTCGTCGATGTGGTACTCCCAGTTGCCCGAGAACGGCCGCCGCGCGACCATGCGCGCCATGCTCACGTCGCCGTCGTCGCCGCCGCTGGCGATCATCAGCGGCTCGTCGCCGGTGAGCCGGCTGGCGTCGCCCAGCGGTGCCGTCGGCAGCGGCAGCGGCACCAGCGACTGCACCAGGCCGAAGCCCGTCGCCGGGTCGTAGGCCACGACGCGCGCCGGCAGCACGCGGTTGCCCTCGAGCAGCAGGTCGACCTGTTCGGCCTCGAGGATCAGGTAGCCGATCGTCAGCACCAGCCCGTCGCTGCCGATGACGACGCCCGAGCCTTCGCGCAGCTCGCCCAGCGTCCGGCTCGAGCGCGCATCCTCGATCGCCTTCGCGCGCACCCCGACGGTGGCGGCATTGGCCTGCGCCAGCGCGCGTGCCTGCTGTTCGATCGGCGAGGGCGCGGCGGGCGCGTCGGCCGGCCACGCGGCCGGGGCCGCCAGCGCGCAGGCCAGCAACAGGAGGATGCGCGCGCCGGACTGCAGGGGCGTGTGCTTCATGCCCGGGATCCCCGATCGGGTGTGTGCCCAGCATGCGGCAAGGCGTGTGCCGTTGGCAAGCCCCCGAGCCGCTCGCGCGGCGCGCGCGCCGTCAGCGGCGGCCGAACGGCGGCTGGCCGCGCCAGTAGCGGATCATCAGGTAGCCGCCCGCCATGCCGCCGAGGTGCGCGAAGTGCGCGATGCCGCCGGCCGCGCCCTCGACGCCGAGGAACAGCTCGAGCAGGCCGTAGATCAGGACGAACCACTTCGCCTTCATCGGCACGGGCGGGATGAGCGGCACGATGATGCGGTTCGGGAACATCATTGCGTAGCCCAGCAGCAGGCCGAAGATGCCGCCCGAGGCGCCGATCGTCGGGTACGGCAGGCTGTTCAGGGTGACGATCACCTGCGTCAGCGCGGCCGCGAGCACGCTGGCCATGTAGAACTGCAGGAAGCGCTTGGGTCCCCACACGCGCTCGAGCTCGCCGCCGAACATCCACAGGCCGAGCATGTTGAAGAACAGGTGCGCGAAGCTGGCGTGCAGGAAGGCGTAGCTGACGAGCTGCCAGGGCAGGAACCCTTCGCCCGGCGGCCACAGCGCGAACATCTGCAGCATCGGACCGCCGAACAGGAACTGCAGGCAGAACACCCCGACGTTGACGAGCAGCAGGGCCTGGGTGATGGGGGGCAGGGGCAGCATGCGGGGCGGGCGGAGGGCCGGCGCAGTGTACAGGCGCCGTGCGACGCGCGGCACCATGGTGGTGCCCGCGGCCAGACTCGAACTGGCACGCCTTGCGGCGGCGGATTTTGAGTCCGCTACGTCTACCGATTTCGTCACGCGGGCGAGGGCGGGCGATTATCTCACGCGGGTTTTGTCGCCCTGCGACAATCGCCGCGAAGGAGACGGCATGCCCCCACCGCACTACCCCACGCTCGAGGACGCGATCGGCAACACGCCGCTGGTGCGGCTGGTGCGACTGCCCGGTGAAGACAACGCGCGGCGTGGCAACGTCATCCTCGCCAAGCTCGAGGGCAACAACCCGGCCGGATCGGTGAAGGACCGGCCGGCGATCAGCATGATCCGCCGCGCCGAGGAGCGCGGCGAGATCAGGCCGGGCGAGACCACGCTGATCGAGGCGACGTCGGGCAACACCGGCATCGCGCTCGCGATGGCCGCGGCAATCCGCGGCTACCGCATGGTGCTGATCATGCCCGAGGACCTGTCGGTCGAGCGCGCACAGACGATGCGCGCCTTCGGCGCCGAACTGATCCTGACGCCTCGCTCGGGCGGCATGGAGTACGCGCGCGACCTCGCGCTCGCGATGCAGAAGGACGGCAAGGGCCGCGTGCTCGACCAGTTCGCCAACCCCGACAACCCGCGCATCCACTACGAGACCACCGGCCCCGAGCTGTGGCGCCAGACCGAGGGCCGCATCACCCACTTCGTCAGCGCGATGGGCACGACCGGGACCATCACCGGCGTGTCGCGCTACCTGAAGGAGCAGAACCCGGCGGTGCGCATCGTCGGCGCGCAGCCCGCCGAAGGCTCCCGCATCCCGGGCATCCGCAAGTGGCCGGCCGAGTACCTGCCGAAGATCTACGACCCGTCGCGCATCGACGAGACCGTCTCCGTCAGCCAGGCCGATGCCGAGGAGATGGCGCGCCGGCTGGCGCGCGAGGAGGGGAAGTTCGGCGGCAACTCGTCGGCGGGGGCCTGCTGGGTCGCGTTGCAGGTCGCGAAGTCGCTCGAGAATGCAACCCTCGCCTTCGTCGTCTGCGACCGCGGCGACCGCTACCTGTCGACCGGCGTGTTCCCGGCCTGATCGGCCTGATGCAGCACACCTTCCGCTACTGCCCGCACTGCGCCGCCGAGCTTCAGCTGCTGGAGGCCGAGGAGGACGGCGGCGCGAAGACGCGGCTGCGCTGCCCGACCTGCGGCTTCACGCACTGGAACAACCCGACGCCGGTGCTCGCTGCGGTGATCGAGCTGACCGACCGCGACGGCGCGCTGCTGCTGGCGCGCAACGCCGCCTGGCCGGGGCGCACCTTCGCGCTGATCACCGGCTTCATGGAGGCCGGCGAGACGCCCGAGGAAGGCATCCGCCGCGAAGTGAGAGAAGAGACGGCACTCGAGGTGTCGGCGCTGTCGTTGATCGGCGTGTACGACTTCCAGCGCATGAACCAGCTCATCGTCGCCTACCACGCGCAGGCCGCCGGCGAGATCGTGCTGTCGCCCGAGCTGGCCGAGTACCGGCTGTTCGCGCCGTCCGAGGTGATGTGCTGGCCGGCCGGCACCGGCCACGCGCTGGCCGACTGGCTGCGTTCGCGCGGCCACGCGCCGCGCTTCCTGCCGCCGCGCTCTTAGAATGGCCCGAGCGCAGCAGCCGACCGACCCCATGCCAGACTCCAACCGAGAACTCGACACCCGCGGTCTCAACTGCCCGTTGCCGATCCTCAAGGCCAAGAAGGCGCTCGCGGACATGCGCAGCGGCGAGGTGCTGAAGGTGGTGTCGACCGACCCGGGCTCGATGCGCGACTTCCAGGCCTTCGCGCGCCAGACCGGCAACGAACTGGTCGAGCAGAGCGCATCGAACGACGAGTTCGTGCACTGGCTGCGCCGGCGCTGAACCTGCCGTTCAGAGCTTGAGGCCCTTCAGGTAGGCGCGGAAGCCCGGCCCCAGTTCGGGGTGCAGCAGCGCCAGCTCGACGTTGGCGCGCAGGAAGCCTTCCTTGCTGCCGCAGTCGTAGCGCTTGCCCTCGTAGGTGTAGGCGAACACCTTCTCGCGGCGCAGCAGCCCGGCGATGCCGTCGGTGAGCTGGATCTCGCCGCCCACGCCGCGCTGCTGGTTGGCGATCTCGTGGAACACGCCGGGCGTGAGGATGTAGCGGCCGGCGACCCCCAGGAGCGAAGGGGCTTCCTCGGCCGATGGCTTCTCGACGATGCGGCTCACGTCGAGCATGCGCTCGCTCACGGGGGTCCCGGCGACGATGCCGTAGCGTTTCGTCTGGTCGGGCGGCACTTCCTGCACGGCGATGATCGACGCGCGCCACTCCTCGAACTGCTCGACCATCTGCGCGAGGATCGGCTTGGTTCCGACCATCAGGTCGTCGGCCAGCAACACGGCGAACGGCTCGTTGCCGACCAGGTGCCGGCCGCACAGCACCGCGTGGCCGAGGCCAAGCGCCTGGGCCTGGCGCACGTAGATGCACTGCATGTCGTCGGGCTTGACGCTGTGCACGACCTCGAGAAGCTCGTGCTTGCCCGCTTGTTCGAGGGCTACCTCGAGTTCGAGAGTCATGTCAAAGTGATCCTCGATGGGGCGCTTGTGGCGGCCGGTGACGAAGATCATCTCCCGCACACCGGCGGCGTACGCTTCCTCGACGGCGTACTGGATCAGGGGCTTGTCGACGACCGGCAGCATCTCCTTGGGTTGCGCCTTGGTGGCGGGTAGAAACCGCGTGCCGAGTCCGGCCACCGGAAAGATCGCTTTGTTGACCAACATGTTTCTACAATTCGGGTGGTTGCGCGGTCATTGTGGCATGCAGCATTCGTGCCACGACGGCCACCCCTGACGCCGTAGCGCATGGACCTGCTGATCGTCGAACCGCTCGAAGCCGAGGTCATGCGCTGGCTCGAGGGACGGCACCTGGTGCGCTACGCGCCCGAGCTGGCCGACGACCCGCGCGCCTTCCGTCAGGCCCTGTACAACGTGCGCGCGCTGATCGTGCCCCCGTCGGTGGCGATCGACACCACGGCGCTGCACTTCGCGCCGATGCTGCGCGCCGTCGGCCGCGTCAGCGCCGGGCCGGAGAACATCGACGCCGAGGCCTGCGCGCGCGCGCGCGTCGACGTCGTGCGCAGCGTCACCGCCACCGCGCTGGCCGAGGCCGAGTTCATGGTCGGCGCGCTGCTGGCCATGCTGCGCCGCGTGCCCGTGGTCGCTTCCGACGGCATGCTGGTCGGCCGCGAGCTCGGCAGCGCCACCGTCGGCCTGATCGGCATGGCGCCGGCGGCGCGCTCGATGGTGCAGCTGCTCGGCGGTTTCGGCTCGCGCGTGGTCGGCTACGACCCGATGCTGCACGCCAGCGACGGCGTGTGGGCGCGCTGGCGCGTCGAGCCGCTGTCGCTGCGCGAGCTGATCGAGCAGGCCGACGCGGTGTGCGTGCAGCTCGGCTACTTCAGCCGCTACCACGGCCTGATCGGCGAGCGCGTGCTGCCGCACTGCAAGCCCAACCAGGTGCTGGTCAGCATCTCGCCGTCCGGGCTGTTCAACGAGGCCTCGCTGGCCGAGGTGCTGCTCAGCGGGCGCATGTCGGCGGCCTGGTTCGACAGCCTCGAGCCGGGCGCGCTCGACCCGGGCCGGCCGCTGTACGAGGTCGACAATCTGCAGATCACGCCGCGCGTGGCGAGCACGACGCGCGAGTCGCGCAGCCGCAGCGCCTGGGCCGTGGCCAAGCGCATCGACGAGCTGCTCAAGGGCGTGCCGGGCGGCCAGCGACTGTTCGGCACCACCGAGCCGGGGGACGTCAGTCCGACGAACCCAGGCGATCTGCCTGATCTCGAAGACGACCGAGTGCCGTCGTGAACTCGGCCAGCCGCTCGCGCTCCTGCGCGACGACGGCGGCCGGTGCGCGCTCGACGAAGCGCGGATTGGCCAGCTTGGCCTCGGCGCGCTCGCGCTCGGCGTGCAGCCGCTCGATCTCGCGCGTCAGCCGCGCGCGCTCGGCGTCGACGTCCACCGCCACGTGCAGCGCCAGCCGCGTCTCGCCCTGCACCGCCACCGGCGCGTGCCGCGTCGCCCGCGCGAAGTCGGCATCGTCGTCGATGCAGCGCACCTCGGCGAGCCGCGCCAGCGCCTGCAGCAGCGGGGCGGCCTCGGCGACGAAGGCGGCGTCGCCCTGCGTCAGCAGCGGCACGCGCTGCGCCGGCGACAGATTCATCTCCGAGCGCAGGTTGCGGCAGGCGCCGACCAGCGCCTTCAGCCGCCCGACCCAGGCGTCGGCCACGGCATCGACGCGCTCGGGCTGCGCCGCGGGGTAGGGCGCGAGCACGATCGAATCGGCAGCGCCCGCGGCCTTGCGCCCGGCGACCACGGCGACGCGCTCCCACAGCTCGGCGGTGATGAACGGCGCCAGCGGGTGCAGCGCGCGCAGCACGGTCTCGAGCACCCGGATCAGGGTGCGGCGCGTCGCCCGCTGCGCGGCCTCGCTGCCGCCCTGCAGCTGCACCTTGGCGATCTCGAGATACCAGTCACAGTACTCGTCCCACACGAAGGCGTAGAGCGCGTTGGCGACGTTGTCGAGCCGGTACTCGGCGAAGCCGCGCTCGACCGCCGCCTCGACGCGCTGCAGCTCGCCGGTGATCCACCGGTCCGCGGCGCTGAACGAGAGGTAGGCGTGCGCCGACGCGCTGGGCGCACACTCGGCCGCGGCGTGTTCGGCGAGGCCGCAGTCCCGTCCCTCGCAGTTCATCAGCACGAAGCGCGTCGCGTTCCAGAGCTTGTTGCAGAAATTGCGGTAGCCCTCGCAGCGCTTGGTGTCGAAATTGACGTTGCGGCCGAGCGAGGCGTAGCTCGCCATCGTGAAGCGCAGCGCGTCGGCGCCGAACGCGGGGATGCCGTCGGGGAATTCCTTCCTGGTCGCTTCGCGTACCGCCGGTGCGGTCTCGGGGCGGCGCAGGCCGGTGCTGCGCTTGGCCAGCAGCGGCTCGAGCGCGATGCCGTCGATCAGGTCGACCGGGTCGAGCACGTTGCCCTCGCTCTTGCTCATCTTGTGGCCGTGCGCGTCGCGCACCAGGCCGTGGATGTAGACGTCGCGAAACGGCACCTTGCCGGTGAAGTGGGTCGTCATCATGATCATCCGGGCGACCCAGAAGAAGATGATGTCGAAGCCGGTGACGAGCACGGTCGAGGGCAGGAACAGCTCCTGCTCCAGCGTGCGCTCGGGCCAGCCGAGCGTCGAGAACGGCACCAGCGCCGACGAGTACCAGGTGTCGAGCACGTCCTCGTCGCGCGTCAGCGGCCCGTCTGCGCCCGCGGCGCGCGCCCGGGCCAGCGCCTCGGCCTCGCTGCGCGCGACGTACACGTTGCCCGCGGCGTCGTACCAGGCCGGGATGCGATGCCCCCACCAGAGCTGGCGCGACAGGCACCAGTCCTGGATGTTGCCCATCCACTGCCGGTAGGTGTTGACCCACTGCTCGGGCACGAAGCGCACCGCCCCGCTGTCGACCGCCTCGATCGCCTTGGCGGCGATGCTCCGGCCGTCGGCGCCGGGCTTGGTCATCGCCATGAACCACTGGTCGGTGAACATCGGCTCGACGATCTGCCCGGTGCGTGCGCAACGCGGCACCACCAGCCGGTGCTTCTTCGCCTCGACGAGCAGCCCCTGGGCCTGCAGGTCGGTGACGACGCGCTTGCGCGCCTCGAAGCGATCGAGCCCGCGGTAGGCGGCCGGCGCGTTGTCGTTGACCTTGGCGTCGAGCGTCAGCACGCCGATCATCGGCAGGCCGTGGCGCTGGCCGACGGCATAGTCGTTGGCGTCGTGCGCGGGCGTCACCTTGACGACCCCGGTGCCGAATTCGCGGTCGACGTACTCGTCGGCGATCACCGGGATCAGCCGGTCGCACAAGGGCAGCCGCACGCGCTTGCCGACCAGCGCCGCATAGCGCGCGTCCTCGGGATGGACCATGACGGCGACGTCGCCCAGCATGGTCTCGGGCCGCGTCGTCGCCACCACCAGCGCGCCGCTGCCGTCTTCGAACGGGTAACGGATGTGCCAGAGGAAGCCGTCTTCCTCCTCGCTCTCGACCTCGAGGTCGGAGACGGCCGACTTCAGCACCGGGTCCCAGTTGACGAGGCGCTTGCCGCGATAGATCAGGCCCTCCTCGTGCAGCCGCACGAAGGTCTCGGTGACGACCTTCGACAGCCGCTCGTCCATCGTGAAGTACTCGCGCGACCAGCTCACGCTGTCGCCCAGGCGGCGCATCTGGTTGGTGATGGTCGCGCCCGACGTCGCCTTCCAGTCCCAGACGTTGGCCTCGAACTTCTCGCGCCCGAGGTCGTGGCGCGACAGGCCCACTTCCTGCAGCTGGCGCTCGACCACGATCTGCGTGGCGATGCCCGCGTGGTCGGTGCCCGGCAGCCACAGCGTGTTGAAGCCGCGCATGCGGTGGTAGCGCGTCAGCGCGTCCATGATCGTCTGGTTGAACGCGTGCCCCATGTGCAGCGTGCCGGTCACGTTGGGCGGCGGCAGCTGGATCGAGAACGAGGGCCTGGCCGGGTCGAGCGTCGGTTCGAAAACCCCGGCGCCTTCCCACGCGGCGGACCAGCGAGCCTCGATGGCGGCGGGTTCGAAGGACTTGGCGATGGGGTCGGTCATGACGGGAAGGGCGCCGGCTCGCGAGAAACCGGGAATTGTAGGTCGTGGTAGCTTGCGGCCCCTGCCTCGCCGAGGGCCCGACCATGATCTCCCGCCGCCCGCTGCTCGTCGCGTTCCTCGCCTGCGTGCTCACGCTCGCCGGCTGCGGCGGGGGTGGCGGCAGCGGCGGCTGCTCGCTTCCCGAGCAGAAGAGCTGGCTGCAGTCGTACATGGACGACTGGTACTTCTGGTACGCGCTGAAGCCGAGCCCCGACCCGAACGACAGCGCCTTCGACACGATCGACAAGTTCTTCAGGGCGCTGCTCTACCAGGGGACGTCGGCGGAATTTCCCGCGGACCGCTGGAGCTTTTCGCAGACCACCGAGTCGTTCGACCAGTTCTTCAGTGCGGGCCAGTCGCTGGGCTACGGCATCTTCGTCGCGGGGCTGGAAGTGATGAACCAGCCCGATGCGCCGCTGCGCGTGCGCTACGTCGAGCCGGCATCGCCCGCCGCGGGGCTGGTGCAGCGCGGCGAGACGATCGTCTCGATCAACGGCCGCGCGACGTCCGAGCTGATCGCCGCCGACGACTTCTCCGCGCTCACGCCGGCCAAGGCCGGCGACGTGCTCAGCCTAGTGGTGCGCAATGCCGCCGGCGCCGAGCGCGACGTGTCGGTCACCGCGGCCGTGTTCACGCTCACGCCGGTGTCGGTCAGCACCACGCTGGCGACGCCGGCGGGCACGAAGGTCGGCTACGTGGTGCTGAAGGACTTCATCTCGCAGGCCTCGGCGCCGCTGGACACCGCGTTCGCGCAATTCAAGGCGGCCGGCGTGCACGAGCTGGTGCTCGACCTGCGCTACAACGGCGGCGGCCTGATCTCGACGGCCAACGACCTGGCCAACGACGTCGTCGGTTCCGCCGCCGTCGGCCAGACCTTCGCCTCGCTGACCTACAACGACAAACACCAGGACAGCAACACGGTGTACCGCTTCGCCGCCAAGGCCTCCGCACTCGGCGTGGCGCGCGCCTACGTGCTGACCGGGCAGCGCACCTGCTCGGCCAGCGAACTCGTCGTCAACGGGCTGAAGCCGTTCCTGCAGGTCGTGCAGGTGGGCGACACGACTTGCGGCAAGCCGGTCGGCTTCCTGCCGCAGGACCACTGCGGCACGACCTTCAGCGCGGTCGTCTTCGAGGCGCGCAACGCCGCCGGCGCGGGGCGCTACTGGAACGGCCTGACGCCGACCTGCCCGGCAGCCGACGACCTCGACCACGCGCTCGGCGACCCGGCCGAGCGCCTGACCGCGACCGCGCTCGCGCACATCGACACCGGCAGCTGCCCCGCCACCGCGACGGCGCTCGAAACGCCGCAGCACCTTCGACCTGCGGCGCGACGCACCTTCGACGAAGGCGACCGGCCGGCGGGGATGATCGACCGCTGATTCCTTTGCGAGCCGCGCCGCGTGATCAGGCCGGCGGGGCGCTCTGCGCCGCTCATGTCCCCCGGCTCGGGCTCTCGCCCGAGCCTCCTCCTTTACTTCGCTTCGCAGAGCGCCCCGCCGGCCCGATCCGGTGCCGCGAGGCACTCGATACGAACGCCGTCAACGTCTCCGCCGAGGGTGTCGGGTACCCGCCGCAGTGAAGTAAAGGAGGAGGGCCGGGCGCAGCACGGCCCGGGGGACATGAACGCAGGCGGGTGCCCGACACCCTCGGCTCGCGCGCTCTCCGCGAGCAGCGTTTGGAGCCCTGCCTGCGTGAGCCAGCCTACCGGTTGTGTCTTCGGCCGGCGTTGCGCGCCTTCACATCGCTGCGCGATGTGAGCCTGCGCCGCAACCGCTGACCGCAGGGGCGGTCAGCGGTTGTGCCGCTGCATGAAGACGAGCTTCTCGAACAGCGTCACGTCCTGCTCGTTCTTCAGCAGCGCGCCCACCAGCGGCGGCACCGCGACCTTGTCGTCCTTGCTCTGCAGGGCCTCGAGCGGGATGTCCTCGGCGACCAGCAGCTTGAGCCAGTCGAGCAGCTCGCTCGTGCTCGGCTTCTTCTTCAGCCCCGGCAGGCCGCGCACGTCGTAGAAGGTCTTCAGCGCGGCGCCGAGCAGCTCCTTCTTGAGCCGCGGGAAATGCACGTCGACGATCGCCTTCATCGTCCCGGCGTCGGGGAACTTGATGTAGTGGAAGAAGCAGCGGCGCAGGAAGGCGTCGGGCAGTTCCTTCTCGTTGTTCGAGGTAATGAACACCACCGGCCGGTGCCGGGCCTTGATCAGCTCGCGCGTCTCGTAGACGTAGAACTCCATGCGGTCGAGCTCGCGCAGCAGGTCGTTGGGGAATTCGATGTCGGCCTTGTCGATCTCGTCGATCAGCAGCGCCACCGGCTGCTCGGCGGCGAACGCCTGCCACAGCACGCCGCGGACGATGTAGTTGTGGATGTCCTTGACGCGCTCGTCGCCGAGCTGGCTGTCGCGCAGCCGGCTCACCGCGTCGTACTCGTACAGGCCCTGCTGGGCCTTGGTCGTGCTCTTGACGTGCCACTGCAGCAGCGGCATGCCGACGGCCGCGGCCACTTCTTCAGCGAGCATCGTCTTGCCGGTGCCGGGCTCGCCCTTGACGAGCAGCGGGCGCTTGAGCGTGATGGCCGCGTTGACGGCGAGCATCAGGTCCTGGGTAGCGACGTAGGTATCGGAGCCTTGGAACTTCATGACGATGGGCAATGAGGAGTCCAGCCCAGTATAAGTGCGGCCCTATAATCCGCCGCGCGCCGCATCCCACTGACCCAGATCAAACAACCCGTCGATGATGAAGAACCCGTTCACGATGACGCAGGCCGCTCTTTTCTGTGTCGGCCTGCTGGCCGCCACCATGACCGCCGCGCAGGCGCAGGACGCGAAGGCGGGTGACGCGAAGGCCGGCGAGAAGAAGGCCGCCATGTGCATCGGCTGTCATGGCATCCCGGGCTACCAGTCGAGCTTCCCCGAGGTCTACAAGGTGCCGATGATCTCGGGCCAGAACGCCGCCTACATCGTGGCCGCGCTCAACGAGTACGCCAAGGGCGGACGCAAGTTCCCGACCATGCACGGCGTCGCCGCGACGCTGACGGACCAGGACAAGGCCGACCTCGCCGCCTTCTACTCGACCAGCGGCGGCAAGGCCGAGGTGCCCGAGCAGATCAGCCCGAGCGGCACGGCCGCCGAACTGCTGAAGAAGGGCAACTGCCAGTCGTGCCACGGCGCCAACCTGAGCAAGCCGATCGACCCGAGCTACCCCAAGCTCGCCGGCCAGCACGCCGACTACCTCTACTACGCGCTGAAGGCATACCAGACCAAGAACAACCCGCAGGTGGGGCGCTCCAACCCGGTCATGGGAGGCATGGCCGCGCCTTTCACCCATGTCGAGCTGAAGACGCTGGCCGAGTACATCGGTTCGCTGCCCAGCGAGCTGAAGACGGTCGAGCAGCCGAAGTTCCGGTAGCGCTTCGCTCGCTGACAGGAGAGCGGGCCGCCCGAGGGCGGCCCTTCTTCTTTTCGGGGTTCCCCGCAGCGGCGGCCGGCAATGGCATGCCTACACTGCCGGCACCTTCACGAGAGGAGCCGAGCCATGCGTCCCCCCTTCATTGCCGCGCTCGCGGCCGCCGCCGCGCTCGCCGCCGGCGCCGCCGACGCGCAGACCCTGCGCTGGTCGAGCCAGGGCGACCCGCAGACGATGGACCCGTACTCGCAGAACGAGTCGTTCACCAACGCCTTCAACGGCCAGATCTACGAGTTCCTGGTCACGCGCGACAAGAAGCTCGCCATCGTCCCCGGGCTGGCCACCGAGTGGAAGCAGGACGGCCCGCTGAAGTGGACCTTCAAGCTGCGCCAGGGCGTCAAGTTCCAGGACGGGCGCCCGTTCACGGCCGACGACGTGGTGTTCTCGGTCAACCGCGCCAGGGCCAAGACCTCGCAGATCTCGGCCTATGCCAACGCGCTGGGCGAACCGAAGAAGATCGACGACCACACGGTCGAATTCAACCTCGCGAAGTTCGACCCGATCTTCCTCGAGCACCTGAACACCGTCTACATCATGAGCAAGTCGTGGTGCGAGGAGCACAAGGCGACCTTGCCGCAGGACTTCGGCAACAAGGAGGAGATGTACACCGCGCTGCACGCCAACGGCACCGGCCCGTACATGCTGGTGTCGCGCGCGCCCGACGTGAAGACGGTGCTCAAGCGCAACCCCGCCTACTGGGGCAAGGTCGAGGGCAACGTGCAGGACGTCGTCTACACGCCGATCAAGAACAACCAGACGCGGCTGGCTGGCCTCGTCTCGGGCGAGCTCGACTTCGTGCTCGACCCGCCGTCGACCGACGTCGAGCGGCTGCGCAGCACGCCGGGCGTGAAGATCATCGACGGACTGGAGAACCGCATCGTCTTCATCGGCATGGACCAGGGTCGCGACGAGCTGCTGTACTCGAGCGTCAAGGGCAAGAACCCGTTCAAGGACGTGCGCGTGCGCCGCGCGCTGTACCAGGCGATCGACATCGAGACCATCAAGGCCAAGCTGATGA
>JBLMVT010000312.1:0-5319 GCA_050256835.1 Betaproteobacteria bacterium
CGCGCCGCGCAAGCGCACGAGCCCGGCGGGCGCGTCGCGCGCGCGGCGCGGTCGTTGAGGACGCGTCAGTGCGACGCGGGCGGGGCCGGCTGCGCGGTGGCCCGCGACTCGTCGCGCGCTGCGGCACCCGGCAAGTGCAGCACCATCGCCTCGTGCGATCGGCCCGCCTGGCGTGCGGTCGGCGACGGCTGACCGGCGTCGCTCGCGGCAAGCAGCAAGGCGCTGCCGACCGAGCCGGCGATCGTGGCCCAGGTCAGCAGACGCAGCGAGGAGAGGTTCATGGTTACGGCACGCCGGGCGCACCGGCAGGGTCGCCATGCACATTAGCCGCCAGCTGCGGGCTTTACCATCCTCACGAATGAGGAAGACACGACCGGCCCGCCACCGGTGGCAGCTGTTCGGGCCCGGCGCGCGCCAAAGCTCACAACTGCGCCGTTGCCGACGCGCAAATCGGCGCACCGCGGGATGCCGGCGCCGCGCACACTGTGCGCACAGCGAGCTGCGCGTGAGGTGGGCCATGGACCTGGCTGCGATGACCCGTCGGTTGATGCGCCTCCTGCGCGGCGACCAGCCGCGCGCCGGGACCGTCGACCCCGCCGACCTCGGCACCGCGTTCGGCCTCGACGCCAGCCTGCTCGACAGCCAGCAGCTCGACGAGGACGACATGCCCTGGCGAGTGCCCGGCGTGCCGCCGGCGGCGCGCTGAAGCCCATGCGCGGCCGTCAGGCCGCCCCGTGACAGTGCTTGAACTTGCGCCCGCTGCCGCACGGACAGGGCTCGTTGCGCCCGACCTTGGGCGCCTCGCGCTTCATCGTCTCAACCCGCCAGCGCCGATCGTGCGTCGCCGCCTCCAGGTCGGCGACGGCACCGACCAGCTCGTCGATCGCGGCGTCGAGCGGCGCGCACGGCCGATGCAGCCGCGCCAGCGCCGCCGACACGGCATCGTCGCGCAACGCCGCCAGATCGGGAAAGACGGCGAGCGCGTGGTCGAAGCCGGCGCGCCATGGCGCCAGGGCGTCGGTGGCGTCGTCAACCTGCGCGACGACCGGCTCGAACCCGCCGTCCTCGACCAGCGAGCGGCGCAGCGCTTCATGGCGGCGCACGATCAGCGCCGTGCAGCGCGCACGCCAGTCGGGGTCGGCCGAGGCGGGGAAGGCGGCACCGTCGACGTCGAAGATCGGCGGCAGCCATTCGTCGGCCTCGATGCGCCGCGGCTGCACCAGCACGCCGCACAGGTAGCCATCGAGCATGACCGCGTCGAGCGGCCGGTAGGGCGCGGGCGTGCGGGCGAGCAACTCGTCGAGCTCGTCGATCTCGACGTCGGAAAGATCGCTCATGGGGCCCGGCGCCGCGCCGCGGCGGCGCCCTTCAGAAGCCGAGCCGCCGCTCGATGCGCGCCTTGGTCTCGGCCAGCTCGCGCGGCAGACGCTGCTCGAGGCGCTCGAACAGCTCGGCATGAAGCGTCAGTTCGACCCGCCAGGCCTCGACGTCGATGCTCGTCACCTGTTCGAACTGCTCGACGCTGAATTCCAGCCCGTGCCAGCTCAGGTCCTCGTAGCGCGGGCTGATGCCGAACACGTGCTCGACGCCTTCGCCCACGCCCTGCACGCGCTCGAGCATCCACTTCAGCACGCGCATGTTCTCGCCGTAGCCCGGCCAGACGAAGCGGCCGTCGCTGCCCTTGCGGAACCAATTGACGCAGAAGATGCGCGGCAGCGCGGCGCCGGCGCGTTCGAGCCGTTCGCCCAGCCGCAGCCAGTGCGCGAAGTAGTCGCTCATGTTGTAGCCGGTGAACGGCAGCATGGCGAACGGGTCGCGGCGCACCACGCCCTGCTTGCCCGAGAAGGCGGCCGTGGTCTCGCTGCCCATCGTCGCGGCCATGTAGACGCCCTCGGTCCAGTCGCGCGCCTCGCTCACCAGCGGCACGGTCGTCGAGCGACGGCCGCCGAAGACGAAGGCGTCGATCGGCACGCCGGCCGGGTTGTCCCACTCGGGGTCGAGCGCGGGGTTGTTGGTCGCCGAGACGGTGAAGCGAGCGTTCGGGTGCGCCGCCTTGGCGCCGGTCTGGCGCGCGATCTCGGGCGTCCAGTCGCGGCCCTGCCAGTCGATCAGGTGCGCCGGCGGCTCGTCGGTCATGCCTTCCCACCAGACGTCGCCGTCGTCGGTCAGCGCAACGTTGGTGAAGATCACGTCCGAGCGCAGCGTCGCCATGCAGTTGGAGTTGGTCTTCTCGTTGGTGCCCGGGGCGACGCCGAAATAGCCTGCCTCGGGGTTGATCGCGTACAGCCGGCCATCGGCATGCGGCTTGATCCAGGCGATGTCGTCGCCGATGGTCGTCACCTTCCAGCCCTCGAAGCCGGCCGGCGGGATCAGCATCGCGAAGTTGGTCTTGCCGCATGCGCTCGGGAAGGCGGCGGCGACGTGGTGCTTGCGTCCGGCCGGGTCGGTCACGCCGAGCACCAGCATGTGCTCGGCCAGCCATCCCTGGTCGCGCCCCATCGTCGAGGCAATGCGCAGCGCCAGGCACTTCTTGCCGAGCAGCGCGTTGCCGCCGTAGCCGGAGCCGAAGCTCCAGATCTCGCGCGTCTCGGGGTAGTGGACGATGTACTTGGTCGGGTTGCACGGCCAGCGCACGTCGGCCTGCCCCGGCTCGAGCGGCGCGCCCACGCTGTGCACGCAGGGCACGAACTCGCCGTCGCGGCCGAGCACCTCGTACACCGCGCGGCCCATGCGCGTCATGATCCTCATGTTGACGACGACGTACGGGCTGTCCGACAGCTCGACGCCGATCTGCGCGATCGGCGAGCCGATCGGCCCCATCGAGAACGGCACGACGTACATCGTGCGCCCGCGCATGCAGCCCTTGAACAGCGCCGGCGTGCCGTCGGGGCGGCCGGTCTGCAGGATGGCGCGCATCTCGGCCGGCGCCATCCAGTTGTTGGTCGGCCCGGCATCCTCGGGGTGCTCCGAGCAGATGAAGGTGCGGTCCTCGACCCGGGCCACGTCGCTCGGATCGGACAGCGCGAGGTAGCTGTTCGGCCGCAGCTCGGGGTTGAGCTTCGTGAAGGTGCCGGCGGCGACGAGCTGGGCGCACAGCCGGGCGTATTCGGCGCTGCTGCCGTCGCACCAGTGCACGTCCTTCGGCTCGGTGAGGGCGGCGATCTTGGCCACCCAGTCGATCAGGCGGTCGTGCTTGACGTGGGCGGGGGCGCCGAGGTGCAGGCCTTCTGGGTGCGGGGCGTTCATGGCGGTCTGGAAAGGAAGGAGGAAACAAAAAAGCGGGATCGGGTCAGCCCTCCAAGCCACCGAGGACTGACCCGATACCGCGCGTTCCGGGGTGCCGGCCACTGGGTCGGGCGCGCGCCGGATCACGGCTAGCGGCCCGATTGTCGAACCCAGTGTAGGGGTCGTCAGCGCCCGGTTCCGGGGACAGATATGCAAATCCGGAATGGGTTCATGCCGGGTCTGACCGGTTCCGCGACAGTCGGTTCAACGCGGCGGCAATCGGCGTGCCGCCCGTAAGATGCGCGCCATCATGCAGCGGCGGGCGTGGGTGCTTGGGATGGCGGCGCTGGCGCTGGCGCCGGGCGCGCGCGCCCGGCGTCGGCCGGGCGACCGGGCACTGGCGGTGGGCATGGAGACGCTGCTGCTCGATTGCGGCTTCGCGGCGGCGCTCGCCCGCCGCTTCGGCCGCGACACCGGGCTGACGGTGCGTCCCGAGCCGGGGCCGAGCACGGGCTTGCTGCAGGCGCTGGCGCGCGGCGAGGTCGACCTTGCGCTGACCCATGCGCCGGCACTGGCCGCGCGGCTCGAGGCCGAAGGCACGATCTACGACAGCCACCCGGTCGCGCACACCGAGTTCCTGCTGATCGGCCCGCGTGCCGCCGGTGCCGCCGTGGCGCACGATGCCGTGGCCGCGCTGGCACGGCTGGCGCAGGCCGAGGCGCCCTTCGTCACGCGCAACGACGGCTCGGGCACCCACCTCGCCGAGCAGGCGTTGTGGCGCGACGCCGGCATCGCACCGGCCGGCACCTGGTGGTACCGGTCGATGGACCCCGCCGGAGGGCCGCTGCTGGTGCAGGCGCGGCTGCTCGGTGCCGCCTGCCTGGTCGATCGCGCGACCTGGCTGGCGCCGGCCAGTCGCGGCGCCGCCCGCGGCCTGGTCGTGATCGCCGAGGGCGACGCGCGGCTCGCCACCGAGCTGCGCGTGCACCGCTCGCTGGTGTCCGAGCACCCGGCCGGCAAGCTCTTCATCGCGTGGCTGACCGGGCCGACCGGTCGTGCCGTCGTCAGTCGCACGCCGGGCCTGCGCGCGCCGACGTGATCACCGACCTCGAACGCCAGGCCGCCTGGCTCAGCCTGAAGGTGGCCTGCACGGCGGTGCTGTTCGCCATGCCGGTCGCGCTGGCGCTGGCGTGGCCGCTGGCGCGGCGGCGCTTCCCCGGCAAGACGCTGCTGGAGGCACTGGTCAGCCTGCCGCTGGTGCTGCCGGCCGTCGTCACAGGCTACGCGCTGCTCGTCACTTTTGGCCGCGAAGGGCCGATCGGCCGCTTCCTGCACGACGCCTTCGGCTGGCAGTTCGCCTTCACCTTCCGCGGCGCCGTGCTGGCCGCCGGCGTGATGGCCCTGCCGCTGATGGTGCGCGCGATGCGCCAGGCGCTCGAGGCGGTCGACAGCGGCTACGAGGCAGCGGCACGCACGCTGGGGGCGCGTCGGCTGGACGTCTTCGCCACAATCACGCTGCCGCTGATGGCGCCGGGCCTGCTGTCGGGCGCGGTGCTCGGCTTCGCCGAGTCGCTGGGCGAATTCGGCGCGACGATCACTTTCGTCTCCAACGTGCCCGGCGAGACGCAGACGCTGCCGCTGGCGATCTACAGCGCGCTGCAGCAGCCCGACGGCGACGCCGCGGCGGCGCGGCTGGTGGGCCTGTCGGTGGTCGCGGCGTTCGCGGCGCTGGCGCTGGCGCAGTGGTCGCACCACCGCGTGCAGCGCTGGCTGGGGCAGGCCGGTGCTCGAGGTTGAGCTCGGCATCGCCCGCGGCGACTTCCGCGTCGAGGCGCGGCTGGCCGTGCCCGCCGTCGGCATCAGCGCGCTGATCGGCCGAAGCGGCTCGGGCAAGTCGACGCTGCTGCTCGCCGTGGCCGGGCTGCTGCGCCCGACGCGCGGGCGGGTGCGGCTCGACGGCGAGCCGCTGTACGACGGCGCGCGCGGCATCGACCTGCCGCCCGAGCGGCGCGGACTCGGCGTGGTGTTCCAGGACGGCCGGCTGTTCCCGCACCTGAGCGTGCGCCACAACCTGACGTACGGCGCGCGCCGAGC
>JBLMVT010000313.1:0-11636 GCA_050256835.1 Betaproteobacteria bacterium
GGCTGCCAGTCGCTGTCGCTGGCGTAGAGTGGCGATTCCGCACGAGGAAGCCACCGCCCATGCCCCACGCCACCCCCGCCGCCGTCGGCGCGCCGTTCGCGCAGCGCCGCAGCGAACTGCACCCGCCCGCGCTGACGCCCGAATACAAGACCAGCGCACTGCGCTCGCCGCGCAGCGCGCTGATCTCGATCCGCCAGACGCTGACCGAGCGCACCGGCCCGCTGTTCGATGCCAAGGAACTCGGTCCGCTCGACAACGACCTGATCCTCAACTTCGCCAAGGCCGGCGAGATGCCGATCGGCGAGCGGCTGGTCGTGCACGGCTGGGTGCGCGACGAGTTCGGCCGCCCGGTCGCCAATGCGCTGGTCGAGGTCTGGCAGGCCAATGCCTCGGGCCGGTACCGCCACAAGAAGGACCAGTACATCGGCGCGCTCGACCCCAATTTCGGCGGCTGCGGCCGGGTGCTGACCGACGCCGACGGCCACTACCTGTACCGAACGATCAAGCCCGGCCCCTATCCCTGGCGCAACCGCATCAACGACTGGCGCCCCTCGCACATCCACTACTCGATCCAGGGCGACGGCTGGGCGCAGCGCCTGATCACGCAGATGTACTTCGAGGGCGACCCGTTGATCCCGGGCTGCCCGATCCTGCAGTCGATCGGCGACGAGTCGCAGGTGCGCGGGCTGATCGCGCTGCAGGACCGCGCCAACTTCGTCGAACTCGACAGCCGCTGCTACCGCTTCGACATCGTGTTGCGCGGGCGCCGCCAGACCTGGTTCGAAGGCCGCTGAAGGCGAAGGAATCCACCGCACCATGAGCACCACCATCCAGCGCATCGAACGCCTGCCCGAGACGGCCTCGCAGACCGGCGGCCCCTACGTCCACATCGGGCTGGCCCCCGCGCAGGCCGGCTTCGAGATCTTCGCCAACAACTTCGGCAACCAGCTCGCCGGCCCGGTCACCCAGGGCGAGCCGATCGCGATCGAGGGCGTCGTCTACGACGGCTCAGGCACGCCGCTGCGCGACGTGCTGATCGAGATCTGGCAGGCCGACGCCAACGGCCACTACGCGCACCCGGCCGACCCCAAGCCATCGACCTTCCGCGGCTGGGGCCGCACCGGCGCCGACTTCGACAGCGGCGTCTACCGCTTCGAGACGGTCAAGCCCGGCGCCGTGGTCGACGCCGACGGCCGGCGCCACGCGCCGCACGTCGCGATGGTGCTGTTCGCGCGCGGCATCAACATGGGACTGCACACGCGCGTGTACTTCGCCGACGAGGCGAAGGCCAACGCCGAGGACCCGGTGCTGCAGGGCATCGAGTGGGAGGTGCGGCGCGCCACGCTCGTCGCCACGCGCAGCGAGCGCGACGGCCGCGGGGTCTACCGCTTCGACGTGCACCTGCAGGGCGAGCGCGAGACCGTATTTTTCGACGTCTGAGGTCGGCCGTGAGCGCCACGCCCTGCATCGTCACCTGCGCGATCACCGGGTCGCTGCCGCAGAAGCAGGACAACCCGGCGGTGCCGATCACGCCGGCCGAGCAGATCGAGTCGACGCAGGCCGCGTTCGAGGCCGGCGCGACGCTCGTGCACCTGCACGTGCGCAACGACGACGGGACGCCGACCTCGTCGCCCGAGCGCTTCGCCGTCGTGCTGGAAGGCATCCGCCGGCACTGCCCGGGGATGATCGTGCAGTTCTCGACCGGCGGGCGCTCCGGCGCGGGCAAGGAGCGCGGCGCACACCTGCGGCTGAAGCCCGACATGGCGTCGCTGGCCACCGGGTCGGTCAACTTCCCGACCCGCGTCTACGACAACGCGCCCGACCTCGTCGACTGGCTGGCCGGCGAGATGCGCGCACACGGCATCAAGCCCGAGGTCGAGGCCTTCGACCTGTCGATGATCTTCCAGGCCGCGAAGATGCACGCGGACGGCCGCATCGGCGGCGGCGAGCTTCACGTGCAGTTCGTGATGGGGGTGAAGAACGCGATGCCGGTCGACCGGCCGTCGTTCGAGTTCTTCGTCGCGACGCTCGCGCGGCTTTCGCCGCGCGCGACCTTCACCGGCGCGGGCATCGGCCGCGACGCGCTCACCGTGGCGCGCTGGTCGATGGAACTCGGCGGCCACGTGCGCACCGGCATGGAGGACAACGTGCGGCTGGACCGCGCCACCCTGGCCGGGTCGAACGCCGACCTCGTGCGCCAGGTTATCGCCGAGATGCCGGCGTTCGACCGGCGACCGGCGACGGTCGCCGAGGCGCGCGCGCTGCTCGGGCTGTCCGCCGCCTAGATCGAGCCGCTGCGCCGCCCGCGCGTTCAGGCCGGCACGGCCGACCGCCCGGCGCGCGCACGCGCGATGATGGTCTTCATGATCTGCGCGGTGCCGTCACCGATCTGGAAGCCGAGCACGTCGCGCAGCCGCTGCTCCATCGGGCCGCGGTCGTAGCCGCCGTGGCCGAACATCAGCAGGCACTGGTGGACAGTGTCGTAGGCGAGCTTGGGCGCCCACCACTTGCACATCGCCGCTTCCGCGCCGTGCGGCAGGCCCCGATCCTTCAGCCACAGCGCCTGCAGGCACAGCAGGCGCGCCGCCTCGACCTGGGTGTCGAAATCGGCGAGCGGGTGCGACACGCCCTGGAAGGCCGACAGCGGCCGGCCGAAGGCCTCGCGCTGGGCGACGTGCTCCCAGGTCTCGTCGAGCGCGACGCGCGCGACCGCCAGCACCTGCAGCCCGATCAGTGCGCGCGAGAAGTCGAAGCCCTGCATCACCTGCACGAAGCCCTTGTTCTCTTCGCCGAGCCGGTGATCGACGGGAACGCGCACGTTCTCGAAGAAGATCGAGCCGCGGCCGATCGCGCGCTGGCCGTGGCAGTCGAAGCGGCGGGTCGTCACCCCGGGCAGGTTCATCGGCACCAGCAGCGCGGTCACGCCGTGCGCTGCCGACTCGACGCTGCCGGTGCGGCCGAACACCACCGTGATGTCGGCCTGGTCGGCGGCCGAGATCGAGGTCTTCTCGCCGTTGACGACGTAGTGGTCGCCGTCGCGCTCGACCTTGAGGCGCAGGTTGGCCGCATCCGACCCGCCGCGCGGCTCGGTCAGCGCGATCGCGCACAGCGCCTGGCCGCGCACGATCTTCTCGAGCCACGGCGCGACGACCTCGGGGCGGCCGTGCTGCGACAGGATCTGGCTGTTCAGCGAGGCGAGCAGGTTGATGTAGCTGATCGACAGGTCGGCGCGCGCCACCTCCTCGTGGATCACGCCGGCGGCCAGGCAGCCGAGCCCCTGCCCGCCGAAGGCCTCGGGCAGCTCGGGCGCGATGAAGCCCAGCTCGCCCATCTCGCGCATCAGCGTGCGGTCGAGGACGCGGGTGCGGTCGCGCTCCTGGAAGCCGGGCGCGATGCGATCGCTCGCGAAGCGGCGCACGTGGTCGGCGAGCGCGACCAGGTCGTCGTCGAGGTAGGGATTCATGGCGCGCTACTTCGCGTGCCTGCGGAAATCGGGCTTGCGCTTTTCCTTCAGCGCGGCCACGCCTTCGCGCGACTCCTCGGTGTCGTAGAACAGCTTCAGCGCATACATGCCCATGCCGGCAATGCCGGCCTGGTGGGCGGTGTCCATGTTGAAGCTGCGCTTGGCGATCGCGATCGCGGTCGGGCTGCGCTCGCAGATCGTCTCGGCCCATTGCTGCACCTCGGCGTCGAGCTGCTCGTGCGGCACGCAGGCGTTGGCCAGGCCCATCGCGACCGCCTCGGCACCCGTGTAGCGCTTGTTCAGGTACCAGATCTCGCGCGCCTTCTTCTCGCCGACCACGCGTGCCAGGAAGGCCGTCCCGTAGCCCGGGTCCACCGAACCCATCTTCGGGCCGACCTGGCCGAAGATCGCCTT
This sequence comes from Betaproteobacteria bacterium, assembly GCA_050256835.1. Classification (GTDB taxonomy): domain Bacteria; phylum Pseudomonadota; class Gammaproteobacteria; order Burkholderiales; family Burkholderiaceae_C; genus JAMHWF01. The sequence continues at coordinate 3,878 of JBLMVT010000313.1, forward strand.
GTCGGAGCAGATCGTCAGGTCGCAGATCGTGGCGAGGACGTTGCCGCCGCCGATCGCGTAGCCCTGCACGCGGGCGATCACCGGCTTGGGCACGTTGCGGATCGCGTCGTGCAGTTCCTCCATCGGCAGCCCGATCGTGCCGCGGCCGTCGTAGTTGCCGTCGTGCGCCGACTGGTCGCCGCCGGTGCAGAACGCGCGGTCGCCCGCACCGGCCAGCACGATCGCACCGATCTCCTTGTCGTAGCCGGCCTTGTTGAGCGCGCGGATCAGCTCGTCGCAGGTCTGGCCGCGGAAGGCGTTCAGCTTCTCGGGCCGGTTGATGGTGATCCAGGCCACGCCGTTGCGGACCTCGTACAGGATGTCTTCGAAGTTCATGCGTTGCTCCTTGGGTTCAGCCGTTCATCGTGAGTCCGCCCGACACGCTCAGCACCTGGCCGGTGACGAAGGCGGCGTCGTCACTGGCGAAGAACAGGATCGCGCCGGGCAGGTCGTCCGGGCGGCCGATGCGCCCGAGCGGGATCGAGCGCGTGAACGCCTCGACCAGCTTCTCGGGGTTGCCCGCGCCCTGCTTGTAGCCTTCGAACAGCGCGGTGTCGGTCGGCCCCGGGCAGACGACGTTCACCGTGATGCCGTGGCGCGCGTGCTCGCGCGCGATCGTCTTGGAGAACGCCACCAGGCCGCCCTTGCACGCCGCGTACACCGCCTCGCCCGACGAGCCGACGCGCGCCGCGTCCGAGGCGATGTTGACGATCCGCCCGCGCTTGCGCGCCGCCATGCCGGGCAGCACCGCGTGGTGCAGGTGCAGCGCGCCGACGAGGTTGATCGCGATGAGGCGATCCCACTCGACCGGCCCGGTCTTCGTGAACGGCTTGAACACGTCCCAGCCGGCGTTGTTGACGAGCACGTCGATCGGGCCGAGCTTCGCCTCGATGGCGGCGACGGCGGCGTCGACACTCGCGCGGTCAGTGATGTCGCAGCACACGGCCTCGGCGACGCCGCCTTCGGCGCGGATCGCGTGCGCCACGCCTTCGGCCGCCTCGGCGTTCAGGTCGAGCACCGCGACGCGCGCGCCCTCGGCGCCGAAGCGACGGCAGGTCGCGCCGCCGATGCCGCCTCCGCCACCGGTGACGACGACCACCCTGCCCTCGAACCGCTGCTGCATGATGCACTCCTTGGCCGTGCGGGCCCCGACCTGTGTGTCAATATGTTGACGTATCATAGGGGACCGGCCCGAACACTTCAAGCCTCCCGTCGCGCCCGGAACCCTATGGCGAACCCCAAATCCGAGACCGGACTGGCGAAGATGGAGCTGGCCAACCGGCTCTTCTTCCGACTCTACCAATGCGCCAACATGTTGCATAAGACCGGCAGCCGTGCGGTCGAGGCCGAGGGCCTGACGACGCAGCAGTGGGCGGTTCTGGGCGCGCTGTCGCGCGAGCAGGCACAAGGGGGGATGAGCATCGGCGACCTCGCACGTTACCTGATGGTGAGCCGGCAGAACCTGTCGGGGCTGATCGGCCGCATGGAACGCGACGGCCACGTGCGCATCGCCGCCGACGGGCGGGACCGGCGCTCGCGCCTGGTGACGATGACGGAGTCGGGTCTGCACCTGTGGAACGTGCAGGCGCGGCCCAAGATCCGCGCCTACTACGAGCAGGTGCTGGCCGACTTCTCGGTCAACGACATGACGCACACGCTGCACTACCTGCTCAAACTGCTGGAGAACATGCAGCAGCTCGACGCCGAGCGGATCGAGGGCGACGACGAGCCGCTGGTGGCGCCGGTCGGCCGCGCCGCGCGCCGCCGCGCCGCCTGACCGCCACGACCTCGCGCGCGCGATGGCGCTGACGCTGCCGATCACGCTCGCGGTGCTGTTCGGCGCCCTGCTGCACGCGTCGTGGAACGCGATGGTCAGGCGCGGCGGCGACCGCCTGCTCGACCTCGCGCTGGTCGCCCTCGGCGCGAGCGTCCTGGTAGCGCCGCTGCTGCCCTTCGTCGTGCCGCCCGCGCGAGCGTCCTGGCCATTCCTGGCGGCGTCGAGCCTGATCCACGTCGGCTACTACGCGACGCTGGCCGGCACCTACCGCCATGCCGAGCTGAGCATCGGCTATCCGCTGATGCGCGGCAGCGCGCCGCTGCTGGTCACCCTGGCCGGGCTGGCCTGGTTCGGCGAGCGGCCGACGCCGGCGACGGCACTCGGCATCGCGCTGATCTGCCTGGGCGTGGCGAGCCTCGCCTTCGCCGGCCGGCAGCGCGCCCCGATCGCCCCGGCGTTGCGCTTCGCCTGGGCCAACGCGGCGATGATCGCCGCCTACACGCTGGTCGACGCTGCCGGCGCGCGTGCCGCCGGCAGCGTGCTCGGCTACGTGCTGTGGATGTTCTTCCTGGAAGGACTGCCGTTCGCCGCGATCGTCGTGGCGCGTCGCGGCGCGGCCAGCGTGGCCGGCGCGCTGCGCTCGCGCTGGCGCGTCGCACTCGCCGGCGGCGGCTGCTCGGCGCTGTCGTACGGCATCGCGGTGTGGGCGATGACCGAGGCGCCGGTCGGCGCGGTCGCCGCGCTGCGCGAGACCTCGGTGGTGTTCGCGCTCGGCATCGGCGCGCTGCTGCTGAAGGAGAAGCCGGCACCGCGTGCGCTGGCCGGCATCGCCGCGGTGCTCGCCGGTGCGGTCGTGCTCAGGGGCTGACGCTGGCGGTGCGACACTGCGTCGCCACCTCCTCGCACGCCGCCAGCCATGCCTTCCGTCCACGCCATCGCGCTCGCCCTGCACCTGCTGGCCGCCGTATTCTGGGTCGGCGGCATGGCCGTGATGCACTTCGTTGTGCGCCCGGCCGCGGCGGCGACGCTCGAGCCGCCGACGCGGCTCGCCTTCATGCACTCGGCGCTGGCGCGCCTGCTCGCCGCGGTGGCGGTGGCCGTCGTCGTGCTGCTGGCCAGCGGCGCCGGCATGATCGGGACCGGCGGCGGCCTGGCGGCGCAGCCCTGGCCGGTGCACGCCATGCTGGCGCTCGGGCTGGTGATGGCGGCGCTGTTCGTGGTCATCGTGCGCGGCCCGCAGCGCCGGCTCGGCGCGGCCGTCGGCCGGCGCGAATGGACCGAGGCGGCCACCGCGCGGACCGCGATCCGCCCCCTCGTCGCCATCAACCTCGCACTCGGCGTGCTCGTCGTGGTGCTGGCAAGCGGCGCGCGCGCGGCGTGAGCCTCAGACCTTGCCCTTCCACGGCACCAGCACTTTCTCGATGTGGCGCATCAGCAGGTCGAACGCGAAGGCGAACAGGCCGATCACGATGATGCCCATGATGACGGTGTCGCTTTGCAGATACTGCGCGGCGTTCAGCACCATGAAGCCGAGGCCCCGGGTTGCCGCGACCATCTCCGCCGCGACCAGCGTGGTCCACCCGAAGCCGATGCCGATGCGCATTCCGGTGAGGATCTCGGGCGTTGCCGCCGGCAGCACCACGTGCCAGATGATCTGCAGTCGCGACGCGCCCATCGCATACGCCGCGTGGATCTGCTCGATGCCGACCGAGCGAACGCCGGCGCGCGCCGAGATCGCCATCGGCGCGAAGATCGCGAGGTAGATGAGCAGGATCTTGGAGAGCTCGTCGATGCCGAACCAGATGATCATCAGCGGCAGGTAGGCCAGCGGCGGCAGCGGCCGGTAGAACTCGATCGGGGGATCGAAGACGCCGCGCATGATGCGGTTGGTCCCCATCAGGATGCCGATCGGGATCGCCGTCACGCACGACAGCGCGAATGCCCCGAACACGCGCATCAGGCTCCACTCGGTGTGCTCGAGCAGGGTCGAGTTCGCGACACCTTCAGTGAGCGCGAGGACGAACTTGCCCCACACCGCCTGCGGGGTGGGAAGGAACAGCGGCTTGATCCACCCCATGTTGGTGATCAGGAACCACAGAGCGACCAGCCCGATCGTCGTGACCATGCTGATCGTCGTGCTGCGTCCCTGGCCGGGCGCGCCGTAGACCTGCCCGGGCGTCGCGGCCCGGCTGGCGAACAGGCGCGTCAGCCCGCCGGTAACGGGAAGCCCGGTCGCCGCCGGCATGACGCCGAGCGAGGTGAAGGGAAGTCTGAACCTAGGCATGACTGGCCTCCTCAGCGCTCTCGCCCGCGCGCTCGTCCCCGTAGATGATGCCGAGAATGGTCTCGCGCATGCGAATGAAATCGGGGCTCGATTTCACCTTGCGCGCGTCGCGGCATTCGAGATAGCGGCGGTTGAAATCGACGTCGTAGGTGTCGGTGATGCGCCCAGGGCGCGGCGACATCACGACGACGCGGGTGGCAAGAAACAGCGCCTCCTCGACGCTGTGCGTGATGAAGAAGAACATCTTGCCGGTCTTCTGCCACACGTCGAGGAGCAGCTCCTGGATCGTCTCGCGCGTGAGCGCGTCGAGCGCGGCCATCGGCTCGTCCATCAGGAGCGTCGCCGGGTTGCAGGTGAGCGGGCGCGCGATGGCGGCCCGCTGCTGCATGCCGACCGAGAGCTGGAAGATCATGTGGGTGTGGAAATCCTGCAGTCCGACCAGCGCGAGGTTGCGCGTCGCGATCTCGCGCCGCTCGGTCTTGGCGACGCCCTGCAGCCTGAGGCCGAACTCGGTGTTGTCGATCACGGAAAGCCAGGGCAGGAGAGCGTGCTTCTGGAACACCACGCCACGGTCGGACCCGGGGCCGGTGATCTTCCGTTCGCCGAGCCTGATCTCGCCTTTCGACGGCGACAGGAATCCCGCCATCATGTTGAGCAGGGTCGTCTTGCCGCAACCGGAAGCGCCGAGGGCCACGACGAAGTCGCCCGCGTTGATCTTCAGATTGATGTTGTCGAGCGCGTGAACCTGCTCGCCCGGGCGACGACCCGGGAACAGCACGCTGACGCCGTTGACGTGGAGGGTTTCGGTTTGCGCGGCCATGGGCTCTCTCCGCTACGGTTGACCAATATCCGTCCCGCGTGCCGGACGACGACGTCCGGCACGCCGGTGCTGCACCTACTTCTTCGCCGCTTCCTCGGCGTACTTGGTGTTCACGTACGGGCCGTAGTCGGGCAGGGCCGTGTTGATCTGATGCTGCGACTTCAGGAAGGTCGCGCTCTCGGTCAGCGCGCCGAGCGCCTTGCCTTTCTTGCCGCCACCCAGCCACTCGGCCGACATCTGCTCCTTCGCGTCCGGGAAGCTCAGCAGCTTCAGCGCATCGGCGTCGTCCGCCGGCTCGCCACCGACCAGCTTGGCCATCGCCTTCACCTGCGGCGAGGTCGCCGTCCAGCTCGCCTTGTTCGCGTTGTAGTCGGCATACGACTTGGCGAGTACCTTGGTGAACGCCAGCATGAAGTCGGGGTGCGCGGCAGCCCACTTGCGGCTCGCGATGATGCCGTCGAAGGTCGGGACGCTCTTCGCTCCGACTTCCTCGGAGGTGATGATTGTCTTGCCGTCCTTCAGGATCGTGGTGAGCGCCGGCGGCCAGACGTAGGCGGCATCGATGTCACCGCGCGACCAGGCGGCCACGATCTGCGGCGGCTTCATGTTGAGGATCTGCACCTTGGATGCGGGCACGTGCCAGATCTTCTCCAGCGCCATCAGCAGGTGGAAGTGCGAGGTCGACACGAACGGCACCGCGACCTTCTTGCCCACGAGGTCGGCGGCCGTCTTGATCCCGGAGCCATTGCGCGCGACGAGCTGCTCGGACCGGCCGATGTTGTCGAGGATCCAGAACAGCTCGACGTCGACACCGTTGCTGGTGGCCGCCGCGATGCCGGTCGAGCCGAGCACGCCGATCGGTACGTCGCCCGATGCGAACGCGGCGCTGATATCGCCGGCCGAGGTGAACTGGCGCCACTTGATCTTGTAGCCGGTCGCCTTCTCGAAGCTCCCGTCGGCGATCGCGACCGGGAACGGCCCGACGATCGTCTGGTAGCCGATCGTCACCTCCTTGTCTTGGGCGGACGCCGCCGGCGCTAGCGCCAGCAGGCCGGCGAACCCCGCGCAGAGAGCCGCGCGACGAAACAGTTGTCTTATGCTCGACATGCCATGTCTCCTTCAGCCCGCGAAAGTGCAGGGTGCGCAGTGTGTTCGCCGAGCGGGCGCGTCCGTAGTACCAGATCGCGCCATTCGGTGAGGCCACACGGCGGATGCCACGCGCCCTCTTCTCTAGTACGAAGCGCCCTCCACGTCGTCGACCTAGGGCTAACCACTACGGGCTGACCGATGCCGCAGCGCCTCAACGAAGCGATGTGGAAGCAGCTGCTGCAGCGCTGCGCGCGCGACAACCTCGGCCTGCAGGCGCAGATTCGCGAGATGCTGGTCGGCGCCATCCTCGACGGCCAGCTGCCGCCCAACGAGCCAGTGCCCTCGAGCCGCGAAATGGCCGACCAGCTCGGCGTGGCGCGCAACACCGTCGTGCTGGCCTACCAGCAGCTTGCCGACGAGGGCTACCTGCTGTCGCGCCAGCGCAGCGGCCACTTCGTCAATCCGGAGATCGTGGCGCTCCGGCCGGCCGCGCGAGACGCCGGATCGGCGCGCGGTGCCGCTGCGGCACCCGACTGGACTCAGCGCTTCCAGCAGCACCCGACCGAGCAGCGCAGCATCGTCAAGCCCGCCGACTGGCAGAAGTACCCGTATCCGTTCCTCTACGGCCAGTTCGACCCGGCGCTGTTCCCGACTGCCGACTGGCGCGAGTGCTGCAATAAGGCGCTATCGGTACTCGACATCCGCGAATGGGCGCCCGACCTCATCACGCGCGACGACGACTCGCTGATCCAGCAGATCCGCACCCGCGTGCTGCCGCGGCGCGGCGTGTGGGCGGCGGCCGACGAGGTCGTCATCACGGTGGGCGCGCAACACGCACTGTTCATGGTCGCCGACCTGCTGATGCGCGAGGGCACGCGCGTGGGCATCGAGGAGCCCGGCTACCCCGACGCGCGCAACATCTTCGCCGCGCGCACCTCGGCCATCGTGCCGCTGCCGGTCGACGCCGAGGGGCTGCCGGTCGGCGACGCGCTCGCCGGCCTGGAATACGTCTACGCCACGCCGAGCCACCAGTGCCCGACCGGCGTGACGATGCCGCTGTCGCGCCGCGAGGCGCTGCTCGCCTGCGCCGAGGCGGGCGACTTCGTCGTCATCGAGGACGACTTCGAGAGCGAGAACCGCTTCGCCGGCGAACCGTTCCCGGCGTTGAAGAGCCTGGACCGCAGCGGCCGCGTGATCTACGTGGGCAGCCTGTCCAAGAGCCTGGCGCCGGGGCTGCGCGTGGGCTACGTGGTCGGCGCGGCGCCGCTGATCGCCGAGCTGCGCGCGCTGCGCCGGCTGATGCTGCGCCACCCGTCGACGCTGGTGCAGCGCGCCTTCGCGCTGTTCCTCTCGCTCGGCCACCACGACGCACTGCTGCGCCGGCTCGCCGCCGTGCAGCGCGAGCGCTGCGCGCTGGTGCTCGACGCGCTGGCCCGGTACGCGCCGATGTGCAGCGTCGTGCCGGTGTCGGGCGGCGGCTCGTGCTGGGTCTCGTTGCCCGAGGGTATCGACGCCGGCGAATTGGCGCTCCGTGCGGCCGCGCAGGGCGTGCTGATCGAGCCGGGCGACGTGTTCTTCCACGGCGCGCCGCCGGCACGGCGGGCGTTTCGCCTCGGCTACGCGTCGATCGAGTCGAAGGCGATCGAGCCGGGCATCCGCCGGCTCGGCGAGGTCGTCGCGGACCTGCAGCGCGAGGCGCGGGCGGCGCCGCTGCGCTGACGACGCGTCAGCGAGGCGCGGGCTGCGCCGG
>JBLMVT010000314.1:0-2695 GCA_050256835.1 Betaproteobacteria bacterium
CGCACGAACGTGTACTTGTCGAGGGCGATCTCGTCGAGCACGCGGCTGGCGCCGAGCAGGTCGGCGCGGGTGTTGATGATCTGCAGGCCGAGGATGCCGAACTGCGAGCGCCCGTCGTCGATCACCAGCGCCGGCGTCGCCGAGCGGTCGAACGGCAGCGCGATCGAGTCGCGCACCGACGACGGCCCGAGCACCGGCCAGACGATGTAAGCGCCAGGGCCGAAGCCCCAGCGGCCGAAGGTCTGGCCGAGGTCCTCGAACTGGTGCTCGATGCCGAAGCTGCCGGCGATGTCGAGCACGCCGAAGATGCCGAACACCGAATTGAAGGTGGAGCGCACGGTGTCGCGCAATGCCGGCTCGAACTTGGCCTGCAGCACGTTGTTGACCGCCGACCAGCCGTCGCGGAAGTTGTCGAAGAAGTTCGTAACGCCCTGGCGGACGACCTCGGGCACGACTTTCTGGTAGGCGGTCGCGGTCGGCTTGAGGACCTTCTCGTCGAGCCCTTCGTTGAAGGCGAAGACCTTGCGGTTCCAGTTCTCGAACGGGTCGAGCCGGTCGCCGGCGGTCTTGCGCGGCGTGCTCGCGCAGCCCGCGGCCAACGCGAGCGTGAGCGCGGCGACCCACGTCGCCGCGCGACCCGAGACGGTCCTGTCGCTCATTTCTTCGCGGGAGCGGGGGCCGCGGGCGCCGTCGAACCGGCCTCGGCGGCCTTGTTGAAGATCAGCTGGCCGATCAGGTTCTCCAGCACCAGCGCCGACTGCGTCTGCGTGATGGTGTCGCCGGGCGCGAGGTTCTTGTCGGCGCCACCCGGCTCGAGGCCGAGGTACTGCTCGCCGAGCAGCCCGGCGGTGAGGATCTTGGCCGAGGTGTCCTTCGGAAACGCGTAGCGCTTCTGCAGCTGCAGCACGACCTTCGCCTGGAAGGTCTTGTCGTCGAAGCCGATCGAGTCGACGCGACCGACCACCACGCCGGCGCTCTTCACCGCCGCGCGTGGCTTGAGGCCGCCGATGTTGTCGAATTTCGCGGTCACCGTGTAGGTCTCGTCGAAGCTGACGTTCAGCAGGTTGCCGGCCTTGAGCGCGAGGAACAGCAGCGCCACCGCGCCGATGATCACGAACAGGCCGACCCAGACATCGTGACGTGAGGGATTCATCGTCGGCATTCCTTCAAATCGAGAACATCATCGCCGTCAGGACGAAGTCCAGCCCGAGCACCGCCAGCGAGGCGACCACGACGGTACGCGTCGTGGCGCGTGACACGCCCTCGGGCGTCGGCTGGCAGGTGTAGCCCTCGAGCAGCGCGACGAAGGTGACGGCCAGTGCGAACACGAAGCTCTTGATGACGCCGTTGCCGACGTCGTCCCACCAGTCGACGCCGGCCTGCATCTGCGACCAGAACGCGCCGGCATCGAGGCCGATCAGCTCGACCCCGACCAGCCAGCCGCCGAGGATGCCGACCGCCGAGAACACGGCGGCGAGCAGCGGCATGGCGATCAATCCGCCCCAGAAGCGCGGGGCGAGCACGCGCTGCACCGGGTCGACGGCCATCATCTCCATCGCGGCGAGCTGTTCGCCAGCCTTCATCAGCCCAATCTCGGCGGTGAGCGAGGTGCCAGCGCGGCCGGCGAACAGCAGCGCCGTGACCACCGGCCCGAGCTCGCGCACCAGCGACAGCGCGACCAGCAGGCCGAGCGCCTCGGCCGAGCCGTAGCGCTGCAGCGTGTAGTAGCCCTGCAGCCCGAGCACGAAGCCGACGAACAGCCCCGACACCGCGATGATCGCCAACGACAGGTTGCCCAGTAGGTGCACCTGCTCGGTGACGAGCCGCGTTCGCGCGAACGCTTTGCCGCCGAGGGCGAGCAGGCGCAGGAACAGGCGCGCACCCGCGCCCAGCTCGACGAGCTCGCGGCGCACCGCGAAGCCGATGCGCGACGGACGCAGCCAGCCGAGCATGGGGTCAGCGGCCGGCCAGGCCGAGATCCTCGGCCACCGGCGCGGCCGGATAGTGGAAGCGCACCGGCCCGTCGGGCTCGCCCTGCACGAACTGGCGCACCAGCGGGTCGGCGGTGGCGCGCATCTCGGCCGGCGTGCCCTGCGCGGCGATGTGGCCGTTGGCGATGAAGACGACGTGGTCGGCGATCAGGAAGGTTTCGTCGACGTCGTGCGAGACGACGATGCTGGTGATGCCCAGGGTGTCGTTGAGGTCGCGGATCAGCCGCGCCGCCACGCCCATCGAGATCGGGTCGAGGCCGGCGAACGGCTCGTCGTACATCACCAGGTCGGGGTCCAGCGCGATGGCGCGCGCGAGCGCGACGCGGCGCGACATGCCGCCCGAGATCTCTCCGGGCATCAGGTCGCGCGCGCCGCGCAGGCCGACAGCGTTGAGCTTCATCAGCACCAGGTCGCGGATCATCGCTTCGTCGAGGTCGGTGTGCTCGCGCAGCGGGAAGGCGACGTTCTCGAACACCGTCATGTCGGTGAACAGAGCGCCGAACTGGAACAGCATGCCCATGCGGCGGCGCACCGCGTACAGGCCCGTCGCGTCGAGCGAGGCGAGGTCCTGTCCGTCGAAGCGCACCTCGCCGGCCATCACGCCGAGCTGGCGCCCGATCAGCCGCAGCACCGTCGTCTTGCCGCCCCCCGACGTGCCCATGAAGGCGACCACCTTGCCGCGCGGCACCACCAGGCTGATGTCC
>JBLMVT010000315.1:0-3068 GCA_050256835.1 Betaproteobacteria bacterium
AAATACGGCTACGCGACGGTCGGCACGCTCGAAAGCGGCCAAACGGTGTTCGCGCTCCACCCGCACCAGACCGTGTTCGACCTGCCCGCCGAAGCAGCGGTGCCCGTGCCGGCGAACGTCCCCGCCGTCCGCGCCGTGCTCGCCGCCAACATGGAGACGGCGCTCAACGCGGTGTGGGATGCCGGCGACGATGCCTTCGGCAAGGTCGCCGTCGTCGGCGCGGGCGTGGTCGGCGCGCTAACCGGCTTCCTCTGCCGCACGCTCGCCTCAGCCGACGTCACGCTGGTCGACATCAATCTTGCGCGCGCCCGCGTCGCCGAAGCGCTCGGCCTGTCGTTCGCCCTGCCCGCCCGGGCGCCGACCGACTGCGGCCTGGTCTTCCATGCCAGCGCCAGCAGCGCCGGCCTCGCGACTGCGCTCGGCCTCGCGCGCGACGAGGCCACCATCATCGAGCTCAGCTGGTACGGCGACACGCCCGTGTTGGTGCCATTGGGCGGCGCCTTTCACAGCCGCCGGCTGAAGCTGGTCGCGAGCCAGGTTGGCACCGTCGCGCCATCGCATCGCCGCGAATGGACCCATCGCCGCCGGCTCGAGCACGCGATCGGCCTGCTGGCCGACGACCGGCTCGACGCGCTGCTGGAGCCGGCCATTGCCTTCTCGGATCTGCCATCGCGCTTGCCGGCGGTGCTGGCGTCCGGCAGTGCAACGCTTTGCCAAGTCATCGACTACCCGGAGGTCGCCCGTGTTCGCCGTTGAAGTCCGTGACCACATCATGATCGCCCATTCCTTCAGGGGCGCGGTGTTCGGCCCTGCCCAGGAGCTCCATGGCGCGACCTTCGTCGTCGACGCCACCTTCATGGCCGAAGCGCTGGACGAGAACGGCATCGTGATCGACATCGGCCGCGCGCACGAGGCGTTGAAGGCGACGCTTGGTCCGCTGAACTACAAGAACCTCGACGCCCTGCCTGCCTTCACTGGCCGCAACACGACGACCGAATTCCTCGCCAGGCACATCCACGGCCGGCTGGCCGAGGCCGCCCGCTCGGGCGGGCTGGGTCGCGACGGCAAGGCGCTGAAAGCGATCCGCGTGACGCTGTCGGAATCGCATGTCGCGCGCGCGTGGTACGAGGCTTCGTTGTGGCCGCTCAGCCCGTAATCAGGCACGTAACCTGGGCAATCCCAGGCGACATCCAGACCGTCACCGGCGGCTACGCCTACGACCGCCGCATCATCGCCGAGCTGCAGCGCCTCGGCTGGGAGGTCGAGCTCGTCAGCCTGGGCGACGGCTTTCCACGACCGAGCGCCGACCAAAAGGCGCACGCGCAGGCCCGCCTGCTCGCGACGCCGCCCCAGCATCCGATCGTGATCGACGGGCTGGCGTTCGGCGTGTTGCCGCACGCCGCTGCCGCCTTGCATCAGACGCATCCGGTGGTCGCCCTGGTCCATCACCCGCTGGCGCTCGAGACCGGCTTGTCGGAGCACGAGTCCGACGCGCTGCTCGCAAGCGAACGCGCGGCGTTGGCCTCCACGAGGCACATCGTCGCCACCAGCCCCTGGACAGCCGATGTCCTGATCGAGCGCTTCGGGGTCGCGGCCGAGCGACTCACGGTGATCCTTCCCGGCACCGACCGCGCGCCGTTCGCGTCCGGCAGCAGCACGCCGCTCCGCCTGCTCTCGGTCGGCGCGATCGGCGTGCGCAAGAGCTTCGATCTCCTGGTCGAAGCGCTCGCCCCGCTGGCCGACCGGCCGTGGCGTCTCGTCATCGCGGGCGATCGCACGCGCGATCCGGCGGCGACGGCGCGGCTCGACGCGCTGATCGCCCGACACGGGCTCGCGGACCGGATCGACGTGCCCGGCGCCGTTTCATCGGACAGGCTCGAGACGCTCTACGCTGCCGCCGATCTGTTCGTACTGGCGTCGCGCTTCGAAGGTTACGGCATGGCCTTTGCCGAGGCGCTGGCGCATGGACTGCCCGTCATCGGCACGACCGGCGGCGCGACACCGTCCACCGTCCCTGCCTCCGCCGGCCGGCTGGTCGCGCCCGGCGACGTCGCGGCGCTCACCGAGGCGCTGCGCGAGCTGATCGACGATCCCGAGCGGCGCCGCGCCCTGGCCGCCGGCGCGCGTGCCGCGGCCGCGCGACTTCCGTCGTGGGCCGAGGCAAGCGCTCGGTTCAGCGACCTGCTGGCTCGCCTGACCTGAGATCGCAATCGAACAGGACGTCGCTGCCCAGCGTATGGGTGCGCATCGGCACGCGCAGCGCCGTCGGCGCCAGATCGAGGCCGGTGACGCCCGCGCCCAGGATCATCGGCGCCACCATGACATGCAGCCGGTCGAGGCAGTCCGCCGACAGGAAGGTCGACACCGTCTGCGCGCCGCCTTCGATCAGGATGCGGCGCAAGCCGCGTTCCTGCAGGGCATCGAGGATCGCCGCCGGATCGATCCGACCGCCGGTGTCCGGCAGGGCAATCGTCTCGATGCCGCCGTTGATCGACCGGCACTCCTGCCGCGTGATCACGATGCGATGCACGCCGTCGACGGCGAAGGCGCGCGCCTCGGCGGGCAGCGTTCCGCGCGGATCGATCACCACGCGTACCGGGCTCGGTCCGGCGACGTGGCGCACGGTGAGCTGCGGATCGTCGGCGCGCACCGTGCCGGCGCCGACCACGACGGCGTCGACCAGCGCACGCAGGCGATGCAGGTGCGCGATCCCTTCCGGGCCGTTGATCAGGGTCGATTGCCCGGGTGAGGGGGCGATGCGGCCGTCGAGCGACTGGCCGAGCTGGCCGACCACGATCGACGACGGCCGCAGCGGCCCGAACAGGCTCTCCCACGGATCGCCCAGCGCGCGCCCGCATCGGATGCGATGCGGCACCTCGTTCCATCCTTGGTCGATGACGGCCAAATCCTGCATCCTCGAGTGGGGCACCGTCGAATACTGCGGGGCCCTTTCACGGCATAATCAACTTCTAGAGTATACTGGCGTTGGGCGGGCTGAATTCCGCCACAGTCACGCCCAATCGCGCCAGCGCTTCATCGAGCGTGGCCACGATGACCGGCGGCCGCCA
>JBLMVT010000316.1:0-6613 GCA_050256835.1 Betaproteobacteria bacterium
GTGCATCGGGCCGCGCCGCTTCGAGGTCGGCTCCGACGTGCTCGAGGCCTTCGGCGCCGAGCCGCCGGGCTGCTTCGCTCCCGCGCCGGTGCGCGAGGGCAGGGCGCGCTGGCATGCCGACCTCGCCGGTCTGGCGCGCGCAAGGCTGGGCGCGTGCGGCGTGCGCGAGATCACCGGCGGCGCCTGGTGCACGGCCAACGATGCCGGGCGCTTCTATTCCTTCCGCCGCGACGGCACGACCGGTCGCATGGCCGCGGCCGTCTGGATCGCCGGCTGAACGACGCCGCCCCGTCGCCCTCGTGCCTGTCATGACAGGGCAAGGTTTCGAGGGTAAAACGCGCACAGCGTCACGCAACGGAGAGTCCAGCATGAGCAGCACGTCGCCCGCCGACCCGGCCGAGGTCGCACGCGCCTTCGGCTCCAACGTCGGCGAGGTGTGGAAGGCGATGAGCGGCCTGTCGGTGCCGGCGCCCGCGCTGTCGAAGCTGCAGAAGGAGTACCTCGAAGAAGCGACGCGCCTGTGGAACGATTCGGTGGCGCGGCTCCGTCCCGACGGCCGGGCGGCCGCGCCGGGCGACCGGCGTTTCGCCGGCAGCGACTGGGCGGCCAACCCGACCGCCGCGCACGTCGCGCAGATGTACCTGCTCAACGCGCGCACCCTGCTGCGGCTGGCCGACAGCGTCGAAGGCGACGAGAAGACGCGCCAGCGCATCCGCTTCGCGGTGCAGCAGTGGGTCGACGCGGCCAGCCCGGCCAACTTCCTCGCGCTCAACCCAGAGGCGCAGCGCAAGGCGCTCGACAGTGGCGGCGAGAGCATTGCCCGCGGCCTGCGCCATCTGTGGCACGACGTGCAGCAGGGCCACATGTCGCAGACCGACGAGCGCCAGTTCGAGGTCGGTCGCAACGTCGCCACCACGCCCGGCAGCGTGGTGTTCGAGAACGAGCTGTTCCAGCTCATCGAGTACGCGCCGACCACGCCCACCGTGTACGAGCGGCCGCTGCTGATGGTGCCGCCTTGCATCAACAAGTTCTACATCCTCGACCTGCAGCCGGAGAACTCGTTCATCGGGCACGCCGTGGCCGCCGGTCACCGCACTTTCGTGATGAGCTGGCGCAACCCCGACGCCAGCCTGATGCACAAGACCTGGGACGACTACATCGACGACGGCGTGCTGCGCGCCGTGCAGGTGGTGCGCGAGATCGCCGGCCAGGACAAGGCCGGCGGGCAGGTCGACACGCTGGGCTTTTGCATCGGGGGCACGCTGCTGGCCTGCGCACTGGCGGTGCAGAAGGCCCGCGGCGAGCTGCCGGTGGCGAGCATGACGCTGCTGACCACGATGCTCGACTTCTCCGACACCGGCGTGCTCGACGTGTTCATCGACGAGGCGGCGGTGCAGTTGCGCGAGATGACGATCGGGCCGAAGAGCCCCCAGAAGGGCGGCCTGCTCAAGGGGCGGGAACTGGCCACGACCTTCAGCTTCCTGCGCCCGAACGACCTGGTCTGGAACTATGTCGTCGGCAACTACCTCAAGGGCGAGAGCCCGCCGCCGTTCGACCTGCTCTACTGGAACAGCGATTCGACCAACCTGCCCGGACCGATGGCCTGCTGGTACCTGCGCAACACCTACCTCGAGGACAGGCTCAAGGTGCCCGGCGCGACGACGGTCGGCGGCCAGCAGGTCGACCTCGGCGCCGTCGGGGTGCCGAGCTACGTCTACGCCTCGCGCGAGGACCACATCGTGCCCTGGCACGCGGCCTACCTGAGCACGCAGGTGCTCAACCGCGGCGTCAAGGGCGCGGGCCGCAAGCTGCGCTTCGTGCTCGGCGCGTCCGGGCACATCGCCGGCGTCATCAACCCGCCGGCCAAGGGCAAGCGCAGCCACTGGACGGGCCCGCCGAGCTATCCCGCCGGTGCCGAGCAATGGCTCGCCAAGGCGACCGAGGCCGCGGGCAGCTGGTGGCCCGACTGGCACGAATGGCTGGCCGCCCACGCGGGCAAGCGCATTGCCGCGCCGAAGTCGCCCGGCAGCAGGCGCTACAAGCCGATCGAGCCGGCGCCCGGTCGCTACGTCAAGGCCAAGGCCTGAACACCGATTCAATCCCATCCCCAAGGAGTTCCCCACCCATGAGCAACGACATCGTCATCGTCGCCGCCGCGCGCACCGCGGTAGGCAAGTTCGGCGGCACGCTCGCCAGGACGCCGGCGCCCGAGCTGGGCGCCACCGTGATCAAGGCGCTGCTCGAGCGCGCCAGGCTTTCGGGCGAACAGGTCGGCGAGGTGATCCTCGGCCAGGTGCTGCAGGCCGGCGCGGGCCAGAACCCGGCGCGCCAGGCGCTGATCAAGGCCGGCCTGCCGCACGCGGTACCGGCGCTGACGATCAACGCCGTCTGCGGCTCGGGCCTGAAGGCGGTGATGCTGGCCGCGCAGGCGGTGGCCACCGGCGATTCCGAAGTCGTGGTCGCCGGCGGCCAGGAGAACATGAGCCTGGCGCCGCACGTGCTGCCCAACTCGCGCGACGGCCAGCGCATGGGCGACTGGAAGCTGGTCGACTCGATGATCAACGACGGCCTGTGGGACGTCTACAACCAGTACCACATGGGCATCACCGCCGAGAACGTCGCGAAGAAGTACGGCGTCACGCGCGAGCAGCAGGACGCGCTGGCGCTGGCCAGCCAGCAGAAGGCGGCGGCCGCGCAGGAGGCCGGGCGCTTTCGCGACGAGATCGTGTCGGTCTTGATCGCGCAGAAGAAGGGCGACCCGATCCGCTTCGACGCCGACGAGTTCATCAACAAGAAGACGAGCGCCGAGGCGTTGGCCGGGCTGCGTCCGGCGTTCGACAAGGCCGGCAGCGTGACCGCGGGCAACGCCTCGGGCATCAACGACGGCGCCGCCGGCGTGGTGGTGATGAGCGCTGCGAAGGCCAAGGCGCTCGGCCTCGAGCCGCTGGCGCGCATCGCCAGCTATGCGAGCGCCGGGCTCGACCCGGCCTACATGGGCATGGGCCCGGTGCCGGCGTCGCGGCGCGCGCTCGAGCGTGCCGGCTGGAAGGCTGCGGACCTCGACCTGCTCGAGATTAACGAGGCCTTCGCCGCGCAGGCCTGCGCCGTGCACGCCGAGATGGGCTGGGACACGAGCAAGGTCAACGTCAACGGCGGCGCGATCGCCATCGGCCACCCGATCGGCGCCTCGGGCTGCCGCATCCTGGTGACGCTGCTGCACGAGATGAAGCGCCGCGGCGCGCGCAAGGGCCTGGCCTCGCTGTGCATCGGCGGCGGCATGGGCGTCGCGCTGGCGGTCGAGCGCTGATCGAGCGACACGGTTTCAACGGAGGAGAAGCGAAATGGCACAGAAGATTGCTTACGTCACCGGCGGCATGGGAGGGATCGGCACGGCCATCTGCCACCGCCTGCACAAGGACGGCTTCAAGGTCATCGCCGGCTGCGGGCCGACGCGCGACTACGACAAGTGGCTGGCCGAGCAGAAGGCGCTCGGCTACAGCTTCCACGCCTCGGTCGGCAACGTCGCCGACTGGGACTCGACGGTCGAGGCCTTCTCCAGGGCCAAGGCCGAGCACGGCGCGATCGACGTGCTGGTCAACAACGCCGGCATCACGCGCGATCGCATGTTCCTGAAGATGTCACCCGAGGACTGGCGCGCGGTGATCGACACCAACCTGAACTCGATGTTCAACGTCACCAAGCAGGTCGTGCCCGACATGGTCGAGAAGGGCTGGGGCCGCATCGTCCAGATCAGCTCGGTGAACGGCGAGAAGGGCCAAGCCGGGCAGACCAACTACTCGGCCGCCAAGGCCGGCATGCACGGCTTCACGATGGCGCTCGCGCAGGAACTGGCGAGCAAGGGTGTGACGGTCAACACCGTGAGCCCGGGATACATCGGGACCGACATGGTGCGCGCCATCAAGCCCGAGGTGCTCGACAAGATCGTGGCCACGATTCCCGTGAAGCGCCTGGGCACGCCCGAGGAAATCGGCTCGATCGTTGGCTGGATCGCCGGCGAGGACTCCGGCTTCGCCACCGGCGCCGACTTCAGCATCAACGGCGGGCTGCACATGGGTTGAGCGCCTGCGGACGGGCCAGATCACGGGGCCGGCTGGCGCCGGCTACTCCCTTGCCCCGACGCGTCGCAAGGCTTCGGCCACCTGCACCTGCTGTTGCTCGAGCGCGATCGCCAGCGCCGTCATGCCGCGCGAGTCGCGCGCCGTGACGTCGACGTGCCGGTCCAGCAGCAGCCGCACCGTCTCGACCTGGCCGTAGGCCGCAGCCCACATCAGCGGCGTGCTGCCTTCGGCGTCGCGTTGGTCGGCCGGCACACCCGCGTCGAGCAGCGCCTGCACGCACTCGGCCGATCCGTGCGCGGCGGCGTAGACCAGCGCGCTCTTGTGCACGCGGTCGGTGGCCGCGACGTCGGCATGGCGGGCGATCAGCTCGCGCATCACCGCGGCGTGACCGCCGAAGGCCGCGCTCATCAGCGGGGTCACGCGCGCCAGGTTGGGCAGATCGACATCGGCGCCGTGCGCGAGCAGCAGCTGCACCAGCTCGAGCCGGCCCTCGCGCGCCGCCATGTTGAGCGGCGTGTCGCCCAGCCGGTTGCGCGCGTTCGCACTCGCGCCCTGGCCGAGCAGGCGCCCGACGTCGGCGACGCTGCCGGCGCGCGCGGCGGCGATCAGCTCGGCATGCACGTTGATCGGCTGCGCCGGCTGCGCCCAGGCCGCCGCCGCCCACAGCATCCACGACACCCACAGCAAGCGCATCGCACTTCCCTCGTTTCCGATTGACACCGAGCCGGCGAAAACAATAATGGCCCGGCCAGCAGTGTGCCGGAAGTCGCATGACGCGCGGCGCGCCGCTGGACACCGGGCGACCTGCAGTGGTTTCCATCGGCCTCTTCGAGGCGCCGATGTCGCCGCGATCCGACTGCCATCCGCGTCGTGCGTTGGAGGGGACACCATGAAGAGCACTTGGAGCCTGGGCCTGCTGTCGATCGCCGCGGCCTTCGCCTGCAGCGCAGGGGCGCAGCAGGAAATCGCCGGCCAGCAGGGCGGCGCGGCGCGCGCGATCGGCAACATCTCGGTGACGCAGGCACAGCTCAACGGCGCGGGCGGGCAGTCGACCAACTGGCTGCATACCCAGGGCAACTACGAGCAGACGCGCTATTACCCGGGCAGTCAGATCAACACCGGCAACGTGAAGAACCTGCGTCCGGCGTTCGTCGTGCAGACCGAGGTGGTGGAGTCGATGGAGACGGCGCCGATCGTCGTCGACGGCGTGATGTTCCTGACGACCTCGTACAACCACGTCTACGCGGTCGACGCGGCCACGGGCCGCGAGTTCTGGCACTACAAGCACAAGATGGGCCCGGTCACGACCTTCTGCTGCGGGCCGAACAATCGCGGCGTGGCGGTCTCCGGCGGACGCCTGTTCATGGGCACGCTCGACTCGCGGCTGGTCGCGCTCGACGCCAAGACCGGCGCCGTGGTGTGGAACGTCGAGATCGCCGACCCCGAGAAGGGCTACAGCGAGACGATGGCCCCGACGGTCGTCGACGGCAAGGTGCTGATCGGCACCAACGGCGGCGAGTACGGCATCCGCGGCTTCGTGAAGGCGTTCGACGCCGAGAGTGGCAAGCTGCTGTGGACCTTCAACACCATTCCCGAGAAGGGCCACGAGGGTGTTTGGGCGGTCAACGACGCGACCGGCCGCGACATGCACCGCGACATCGCCGCCGAGAAGGCGCAGCTCGCCAAGGACGCGTCGTTCTACCAGACGCTCGGCGGCGGCGTGTGGATGAACCCGGCGGTCGACCTGAAGGCGCACACGATCTGGTTCGTCGTCGGCAATCCGTCGCCCGACCTGTACGGCGCCGAGCGGCCCGGCGACAACCTCTACACCGACTCGATCGTCGCGCTGAACCTCGACACCGGCGAGTACAAGTGCCACTTCCAGTACGTGTCGCACGACGTCTGGGATCTCGACGCCGTCAGCCCGCCGATCCTGATCGAGGCCAAGGGCAAGGACGGCAAGATGATCCCGGCGGTGATGCACGGCGGCAAGACCGGCCACGTCTACGTGCACGACCGCAAGGACTGCTCGCTGATCCGCTTCTCCGAGGCGATGATCCCGCAGGAGAACATGTGGGTGTTGCCCAAGCCGGAGGGCGCGCGCATGCTGCCCGGCGCCAACGGCGGTGTCGAGTGGAGCCCGATGTCCTACGACGCCAAGCGGCGGCTGGCGATCGCGCTCAACCTGCACCAGCCGATGACCTACCACGTCGAGACCGCGAAGTACCCCGGCGGCAAGCTGTGGCTGGGCGGCGCGTTCAAGACCATCCCCAGCGAGAAGCAGTGGGGCCGCGTCGCCGCCGTCAACGTCGACACCGGCAAGCTGGCCTGGAAGCACGACACCGACCAGCCGCTGATCGGTGGCGGGCTCGCGACGGCGGGCGGCCTGTACTTCTTCGGCGAGGGCAACGGTAGCTTCAACGCGCTCGACTCCAGCACCGGCAAGAAGCTGTGGAGCTTCAACTGCGGCGCCGGCGCCAACGCCCAGCCCGTCTCCTACACGGTCAAGGGCAAGCAGTACGTCGCCATGGGCT
>JBLMVT010000317.1:0-3139 GCA_050256835.1 Betaproteobacteria bacterium
TGGCCCGCGGGCAGCGTCGGCGCGACCGCCGGCCGCGCGGCGGGCATCCGCACGGGCGGCTCGGCGGGGCCGAGGTCGGCGGGCAGGTTGAGCCGGCGGCTGCGCACGACCTGGTACGGCCGCAGCACGTAGGTCAGGGTCGCGAAGCCGCTCCAGACGTGCACCAGCCGGGTGAACGGGAAGATCAGGAAGATCGTCATGCCGAGCACCATGTGCGCCTTGAACACCCAGCCGACGCCGGCCATCAGCTCGACCGCGCCGGGACGGAAGGTGACGATGCGCTGCGCCCACTCGGCCAGCACCAGCATCATGCTGCCGTCGAGGTGCTGGCCCGACAGCGGAATGGTGCCCAGGCCGAGCGCCAGCTGCAGCCAGAACAGCACGAGGATGGCGATGTCGCTGCTCTTGGACGTGGCGCGGATGCGCGCGTCGCCGAGCCGTCGCACCAGCAGCAGGCTGACGCCGACGAAGCCGAACACGCCGGCGATGCCGCCGGAGATCATCGCCAGCAGCTGCTTGGAGCCGGCGCCGATGAACGGCTCGTAGACGAAGTGCGGCGTCAGCATGCCGAAGAAGTGCCCGAAGAACAGGAACAGCACGCCGACGTGGAACAGGTTGTTGGCCAGCCGCAGCTGACCGGCGCGCAGCAGCTGCGACGAATCGCTCTTCCACGTGTACTGGTCACGGTCGAAGCGGATCAGGCTGCCGAGCAGGAACACCGTCAGGCAGATGTACGGGTAGTAGCCGAACAGGAAGGTATCGAGCCAGCCGGTCATGCGCGTGCTCCTTCTTTGAGGTCGCCCTTGCGGACGACGTTGATCGGTTGCGGCTGCCCCGGCCGGGCCTGGCCCCTGGTCGAGCAGCCGTCGAAGGCGAGCGGCTCGGCCCAGCTCGCGTCGAGCGGCTCCTCGGGTGCCGGCTTGACGGCCTCGGCCTTCGCACCGGCCAGGTCGAGCAGCGCGCCGATCACGCTCGCATAGGCGCTGCCGCGCTGCTGCAGCGCGCCGAACAGCGCGTTGAGGATGTGCGCCGTCTCGGCCAGGAAGTCGCGCGCCTCGCGCGGCGGCTGGGTCGAGACGAACTCGAGCACCGCCGGCAGGTAGTCGGGCAACTCGCCCTCGGCGAGGTCGAGGCCGGCCTTCGTGTAGGTCTGCGCGAGGTCGACCATCGCCGGTCCTCGGTCGCGCGAGTCGCCGTGCACGTGCTCGAACAGGTGCAGCGAGGTGGCGCGCCCGCGGTCGAACAGCTCGACGTACGCGGCCTCGGCCTCGAGCGGGTCGGCGCCGCCGATGGCATCGATCAGCGCGTCGAGTTCGGCGCGGCGCGCAGGCCTGAGCGCGCCCTCGGCGTCCAGCGCCTCGCGCAGCTCGCCCAGGTGTTCGCGCAGCCCGGCATCGGGGTAGGCGAGCAGCTTTGCCAGCACGCGCAGCGTCAGCCTCGCCTTCGGTGCGGAATCGAAGAGAGTCATCTCACACCTCCGCCTTGATCGGGATCGTGCGGCGCTTGGCCGAGCCGAACAGGCTCGTCTCGCTGGCGCCGTCGGAGCAGCCGTTGCCGAACGAGAAGCCGCAGCCGCCGCGCACGTCGAACGCGTTCTCCGCGTACTCGCGGTGCGTGCTCGGGATGACGAAGCGGTCCTCGTAGTTGGCGATCGCCATCACGCGGTACATGTCGTCGACCTCGGCCTCGCTGAGGCCGACCTGCCGCAACGCCGCCAGGTTGGTGCCGCCCTCGACGTGGCGCGCACGCTGGTGCGCGCGCATGGCGAGCATGCGCTCGAGCGCGCGCACGACCGGCGCGGTGTCGCCGGCGGTCAGCAGGTTGGCGAGGTAGCGCACCGGGATGCGCAGCTGGTTCACGTCGGGGATCTCGCCGTTGATGCCGACCTGGCCGGCGTTGGCCGCGGCGGTGATCGGCGACAGCGGCGGCACATACCAGACCATCGGCAGCGTGCGGTACTCGGGGTGCAGCGGCAGCGCGACCTTCCATTCGACCGCCATCTTGTAGACCGGGCTCCTGCGCGCGGCTTCCATCCAGGCGTCGGGGATGCCGTCGGCGCGCGCCTGCTCGATCACCTGCGGGTCGTTCGGGTCGAGGAAGATGTCGAGCTGCGCCTGGTACAGCTCGCGGTCGTGCTGCACGCTCGCCGCCTGCTCGATGCGGTCGGCGTCGTAGAGCATGACGCCGAGGTAGCGGATGCGGCCGACGCAGGTCTCGGAGCACACCGTCGGCTGGCCGGCCTCGATGCGCGGATAGCAGAAGGTGCACTTCTCGGCCTTGCCGCTCTCCCAGTTGTAGTAGATCTTCTTGTACGGGCATCCCGAGACGCACATGCGCCAGCCGCGGCACTTGTCCTGGTCGATCAGGACGATGCCGTCTTCCTCGCGCTTGTAGATGCTGCCGCTCGGGCAAGAAGCGACGCACGCCGGGTTCAGGCAGTGCTCGCACAGCCTGGGCAGGTACATCATGAAGGTGTTCTCGAACTGGCCGTAGATGTCCTTCTGCACCTCCTCGAAGTTGCTGTCCTTCGAGCGCTTGGCGAACTCGCCGCCGAGGATCTCCTCCCAGTTCGGCCCCCACTCGATCTTCTGCATGCGCTGGCCGGTGATCAGGCTGCGCGGGCGCGCCGTCGGCGGCGCCTTGCTCTCGGGCGCCGACTGCAGGTGCTCGTAGTCGAAGGTGAAGGGCTCGTAATAGTCGTCGATCTGCGGCAGGTTGGGGTTGGCGAAAATGCGCATCAAGAGCTTCCACTTGCCGCCCTGGCGCGGCTCGATCGAGCCGTCGGGGTTGCGCACCCAGCCACCGTTCCACTTGTCCTGGTTCTCCCACTCCTTCGGGTAGCCGATGCCGGGCTTGGTCTCGACGTTGTTGAACCAGGCGTACTCGACGCCCTTGCGGCTCGTCCACACGTTCTTGCACGTCACCGAGCAGGTGTGGCAGCCGATGCACTTGTCGAGGTTGAGCACCATGCCGATCTGGGCGCGTACCTTCATGCTGCTTCTCCGTCGAGCCAGTCGACCCGGTTCATCTTGCGCACCAGCACGAACTCGTCGCGGTTGGTGCCGATCGTCCCGTAGTAGTTGAAGCCGTAGGCGAGCTGCGCGTAGCCGCCGATCATGTGCGTGGGCTTGAGCACGAT